>CASDSC010000191.1 GCA_949283215.1 uncultured Alistipes sp.
CGTTACCCGAGTCTATTCGTAAACAGTATGGTTTGATCGGGTTGCGTGAGGCCCTGTACAACATTCATTTTCCGACTAGTCAACAGTCTTTACGTGAAGCTACCTACCGGCTGAAATTCGAGGAATTGCTCGGTACCCAACTGCATATTCTGAGCCAGCGCGGTAATCGTGTCACGAAAAATGACGGGCTTTTATTTCCGAAGGTAGGGCCTTTGTTCAATACGTTTTACCAGCAGAAGTTGCCGTTTCCGCTCACCGGGGCGCAGAAACGGGTGATGAAAGAGATTCGGGCGGATACTGTGACCGGGCATCAGATGAATCGGTTGTTGCAGGGAGACGTGGGGAGCGGGAAGACCCTTGTGGCTCTGATGGCCATGCTGTTGGCTGCCGACAATGGGTATCAGTCGTGTATGATGGTGCCGACCGAGATCCTGGCGACGCAACATTATGCTTCGATCGGACGGATGGTCGACGGACTCGGTATCCGGGTGGGCTTGCTGACCGGGTCGACGCCTAAAAGCGAGCGGCGTGTTCTGGCATCAGGTCTTGAAAGCGGGGAGATTCAGATCCTGATCGGTACGCATGCGTTGATCGAGGACAATGTGCGCTTTGCGAATCTCGGGTTCGTGGTGATTGACGAGCAACATCGGTTCGGGGTCGAACAGCGGGCCCGTTTGTGGACCAAAGCGGGTAGCCCTCCGCATATTTTGGTGATGACGGCGACTCCTATCCCACGTACGTTGGCCATGACACTGTATGGTGATCTCGACATGTCGGTGATCGACGAACTGCCCCCGGGACGGAAGCCGATCAAAACGGTTCATTATCATGATTCGCACCGTTTGCGGGTATTCGGTTTTATTCGCGACGAGATCAAAAAGGGTCGGCAGGTTTATATTGTGTATCCGCTGATCAAAGGATCGGAGAAGAGCGATTATAAGGACCTCGAAGATGGATTCGAAAGCATCAGTCGTGCATTCCCGCTGCCGGAATTTGTTACGGTTGTCGTGCACGGCAAGATGAAGTCGGCCGACAAGGAGTTTGGCATGAAGATGTTTAAGGAGGGCACAGCCCATATTATGGTGGCCACGTCGGTCATCGAGGTGGGAGTCGATGTACCCAATGCCACGATTATGATTATCGAGAGTGCCGAGCGGTTTGGCCTTTCGCAGCTTCATCAGTTGCGTGGGCGTGTGGGCCGGGGCAGTGCGCAGTCGTATTGTATTCTGATGAGCGGTGACAAATTGTCGCACGATGCCCGCCAGCGCATCGGGGCTATGGTCGAGACGAATGATGGTTTTCGCCTTGCCGAACTCGATATGCAGTTACGGGGTCCGGGCGACCTGCAGGGGACCCAGCAGAGCGGTCTGGCATTCGAATTGAAGATAGCGAATCTCGGTAGTGACAACCAGATTCTGGAGGTTGCCCGAGAGGCTGCGAAGCAGATACTGGCTGCCGATCCCGCATTGACAGATCCGTCCCATTCGGGTCTCAAGGCGCTGAAGATGAGGTATGGAAGACATCATGAGATCGATTTCAGTAAGATATCCTAAAGACCCCATGAGGTTGTGTGGGCAGGTTTTGCGTCGGAACCATTAGGTGCATGTGAATATTTGAGCTAAATCAGACAAAGTTTTTGGCTATTTTTTTATGAATGATGCTATTTTTACGTTATCTTAGGAGAATAAACCTTTTGATCCGAAGACGTATGAAATATATAATGCTTTTGATACTTCCTCTGCTGTTGTCTATGGGGGCCATGGGGCAGAGTGCCCCTGAAACAGCCTTCAAGCATGGGGAGAATCTGGTTTATGTAGTCAGTTATAAAGTGATGGGGGTCAATACCGACGTGGCCGAAGTGTCGATGACCACTCGGGAGATCGATTTTGAAAATACGCCGGCTTATCATATTCTTGCCCATGCACAGGTTTATCCTTTTTTTCGGTGGTTTTTCAATTTGAATGATAAGTACAATAGTTATCTCGATCGCGAGACGCTACGGCCGATCCAGGCTCGGGCTGATATCAGCGAGGGCGACTATCGGTTCTATAGCTTGATGAAATTCGATTGGGATGATCGGGTGGTTCGTTCGACATACCGCAATCTGAAGCGGACGGAGGATAACAAAAAAGAGATGGCGTTAAGCGACAAAAGTTTCGATGGAGTTTCTCTGTTTTATAACCTGCGGTGTGAAGAGACCGAGTCGTTTGTTCCGAACAAACCTCAGACGCTTTCGCTCGTTCTTGAAGATACGATCCGTACGATCCGATACAAGTTCCTCGGCAAGGAGACCAAGAATTTTAAGAAACTCGGGAAATTCCGGACGCTCAAATTTTCATGTCAATTGGCGACCAGCAATGGTGAGTCCTTTGAGGATGGAAGCGAGTTTTTTCTGTGGATATCGGATGATGAAAATAAGATACCTCTCTACATCGAGTCTCCGATCCGTGTGGGAAGTATCCGTGCCCGTCTGGCAACGTATGAAAATCTAAAATATCCGCTTGACAGTAAAATAAAGTAAAAAATATTATCTTTGCCCGTACCGCGCAGAGGCGGTGTTCAATCGTCAAAACCATCAGGATCATGGAAGAAGATTTTTATCAGGAAGAACAGGCCCCCGTCAAATCGATCAAGGGATACAAGATCGTGATCGTCATATTGGCCGTCATATTGGGCGGTTTGTCGTATATGTATTTTTCGCAGGTGCGTGATCTGAAACGCGAATTTGCCATAGAACGAGATACGTTGACCAACCGGCTGACAGCGATGATAGCCAATTATGACAGTCTGCAGGTCGAGAACGATACGATTAAGGAGAATCTGACAGTAGCCCGCCACGAGGCTGATTCATTGCTCGAGAGTCTGCAGAAGGAGCGTTCGTGGAGTCGTCGTAAGATCCGGGAGTATGAGAAGAAGATGGGGTTGATGCGGACCGTGATGGAAGGTTATATCCATCAGATTGATTCGCTTAACCAGTTGAATACAAAGTTGATAGGGGAGAACCGTACGTATCGTTTGCGAGAGGCTACGTTACGCAAACGTGCCGATATGGCTGAAGAGCAGGCAGCTGAATTATCGACCAAGATTCGGAAAGGATCGGTGATCCGTGCCCGCGATATTCGTTTGACAGCACTCAATATGAATGACAAGGAGGTGACGCGAGCCAGTCGTGCGGCGGGTTTAAGAGCTAGCTTTGTGTTGGCTGCTAATGAATTGGCTACTCCGGGCGAGAGAGATGTCTATGTTCGGATTACAGGGCCAGACGGCTATGTATTGGCCAACTCGTCGAGTGCGGTCTTCGATTTTGAAGGAGATAAGTTGTCGTATTCTGCGTCACGGCAGGTTGACTATCAGTTGAAGGATTTGGATGTTAGCGTATATTATTCCGGTTCAGATATTACAGCGGGTACGTATAGCGTACAAATTTACATGGATGGTTATCTGATCGGAAGCAATGAGATTATCCTCAGATAAAATCGAGGAAGTCACAAGGAAAAGCGGGACCGGCCATACCGGTCCCGCTTTTTGTGTAGGAATTTGTGTTTGGGGGTAGAACAGGAGAGTCAACCGCATGAAAGAGCAGTAAAAAAAAGATCCCGTCGCACTATTGACGGGATCTTTTTTTGTGAAATGATGTTCGCTGTCTTTATGCCATTCCTATGGCGACTTCTACGATGTATATTCCAACGCCAGCCAGATAACCGATCAGCGCTAATAATGAAATTCGTTTGAAATACCACATGAAATTCATCTTTTCCAAGCCCATGGCCACAACACCTGCGGCTGAACCGATAATCAGGATGCTACCGCCCACTCCGGCACAATAAGCCAGCAGATGCCAAAACGTACCGTCTTGTACGAAGGTTTGCATATATGCGGGATCTGTTGCTGACGCCAGGGTTACAGCATCCATCACCGGATACATTCCCATGGCAGCCGCCACGAGAGGGACATTGTCGACGACCGAAGAGAGCAGACCGATCATTACGTTGATCGCATAGATGTTGTGCACTTTGGAGTCGAGCAGTTCGGCAAATGAAGCGAGGATTCCGGCACTTTGCAGGGCAGCCACGGACATGAGGATCCCGAGGAAGAAAAGGATCGTCGGCATGTCGATGTGCTTCAGAACCTTGGAAACACGGCATTTGATTGACTCTTCCATGTCTCGTTTCCTCCTGTATAATATTTCGGTGTAAATCCACAAAATACCTAATGCGGTTGTAACCCCCATAAATGGTGGAAGGTGTGTAAATGTTTTGAATACAGGGACACATACCAGCAGTCCGACACCGAGAATCAGAATGGTAAGACTTTCCGCTTTCGTGACATAGCGGGGGTAAGAGGCGGTGTGGGCCGGTAATCCTGTTGTGGTCGTTTCACCATGCCGCAGTATTCGAGATGCAAAAAATGTCGGAATAGCGACAGAGACCAGACACGGTATCAGCAGAGTACTGACCAGAGGTGCTGTGGTGACATTTCCTTTGACCCATAACATGATCGTGGTTACATCGCCGATCGGGGACCATGCACCGCCACCGTTTGCGGCAAGGATAATGATGCCTACGAATATCCAACGTATTTTATAATTGCGGATAATTTTCCGTAACAGCATGACCATGATGATTGTCGTGGTCATGTTGTCGAGTAGTGCCGACATGAAGAACGTAATTCCTGCAATCAGCCAGATAAGTTTGCGTTCGTTTCTTGTGGTGATTCGGTCGGTGATGAACGAGAATCCTCCGTGGAGGTCGATCAGATCGACGATCGTCATAGCCCCGATCAGGAAAATCAAAATTTCGGCAGTTTCTCCCAAATGGTCGAGTAATTGATTTCCCACCACAAATTGGATACACTGCTCGAGATAGGGCAGAGCTGCAACCGAAGGGTTATCGGCCAGGAACTGCTGGAAACTGCTACCCGCCGCTGAGGGTATCAGCGACGGAGCAGCAACAATATAAAGAACCCACAGTACGCCACAAAGGACTAATGCGATGGCCGATTTGTTGATGTTGAGTTTGTGTTCCATCGCAATGCAGGCGTAACCGAGCAGGAACACGAGGATCATAAGAAGCACCATAGGCAAAAGGATAGATTATTGTTTTTTGAAGAAAGGAGTTTTAACGACGCGTGCGCGTATAGGTTTGTCTCGGATGATTACGAATACTTCACTGTCGGGGGCGCTATAAGTAGAGGCCACATAACCCATACCGATGCCGATTTTAAGTGAAGGAGACATCGTGCCGGAGGTAACATGCCCGATTTGTTGCCCGTTGGCATCGGCAATCGTATAACCGTGACGCGGGATGCCTCGCTCGATCATTTCGATTCCGACGAGTTTGCGGGCCGGACCTTCGGCTTTGAGTGCCGCCATTTTGTCACGGTCTACAAACTCCTTGCCGTCTTTGAATTTTGTGATCCATCCGAGCCCTGCTTCGATGGGAGAAGTGGTGTCATCAATATCGTTACCGTACAGGCAGAAGCCCATTTCGAGTCGCAACGTATCGCGGGCACCAAGTCCGATGTTTTGCAGACCCATCGGTTCTCCGACCTCCCAAAGGGCTTTCCAAAGCTTTTCCGCATCTTCGTTGGCAACATATATTTCGCATCCTCCAGCTCCGGTGTATCCGGTGATTGAGAGGATCGCATCCTTGATTCCGGCCACTTCGGTCTTGACGAAAGTGTAGTAGGTCAGGTCTTCGACCGGCTCGGGACACAGTTTTTGTACGATTTTCATGGCCATAGGTCCCTGGATTGCCAATTGGGCGATTTCGTCCGAAGCGTTGTATAGTTCGCGTCCGGGAGTCAGCCCGAACTGTTCGCCCTGTTTGCAGAGCCACTGCCAGTCTTTGTCGATGTTAGCGGCATTGACCACTAACAGGTATGTTTGGGCATCGATACGATAGACGAGGATGTCGTCGACGATTCCTCCACGTCCATTCGGCATGCACGAATATTGTACCTTTCCGTCGTAAAGGGCGGCGACGTCGTTTGTGGTTACCGTTTGCAGGAATGGAAGGGCTTTATCGCCTTTGACCCAGATTTCGCCCATGTGGCTTACGTCGAATACGCCAGCACACGTACGTACGGCGTTATGTTCCTTGTTGATGCCTGTGAACTCAATAGGCATGTTGTAACCGGCGAATTCGGCCATGCGGGCCCCGGCGTCAATGTGGTGTTGAGTAAAAGGAGTGTTTTTCATGTAGTTGTATGTTTTAGGTCTAATAGAATTCAGCCTGTTGGTTGGTGCCGTTACGCTGTTTTGGAAGATACATTTCGGTATCGCAACGGCATTTCAAGAATGAATTGCAAAGGTAGGGTATAAATTTGTTTTTTCTCCGGTTTGTTTCTGAAAAAAAGGTCGAATATGGGGTGTTGTGAGGCTTGAAAATCAGCAATACAATCGGAATTGAACGCTTTGTAAGCAAGGGCTGTGATCTTTTGTTGTTGTGGCTTAATATGGTTGGGGGGAGAAGGCTAGATTGGAGCATCAGGTGTGGTGCTGGTTGTTGCTAGTCCGTGAGATGTGGGTTTTGTTGTGATTGTGCATTGCGGACGGTAAATAAACAGCGTTCTTTCACGATCTTTATCGTGTCGGCGTTGGCTTTTTGCCTATTCATGACTGTGTCCGATTCAAGATGAGGTTTGTCCAGTCTGTGTCATGTGTGGTTTGGTTGGCAGATTTTTGCAGTCGTGATTCTGTAATGTCTGTGTTAGAACTCTCAGGGATACATTGTTGCCTTCATAAGAGAGAGGGTGAAAATTTGATAATCTGCTAAAGATTGTCTACTTTTGCAATTTGTGTAAAATGTATTGACATCAAGGCGTTATGAGTGGTATGAAATTCAATGAGTACAAGGGGCTCGATCTGCCGGGCATTGGCCGGGAAGTGCAGGAAAAATGGGCTCGAGAAGACGCATTCCATAAGAGCATATCGACCCGCGAGGGTTGTCCCAAATTCGTTTTTTATGAGGGGCCTCCATCGGCCAACGGCATGCCGGGCATCCATCATGTGATGGCCCGTACGATCAAGGATATTATCTGTCGGTATAAGACGCAGCGTGGGTTCCGGGTTCATCGCAAAGCCGGGTGGGATACCCATGGCCTTCCCGTAGAACTTGGGGTGGAAAAGAAACTGGGTATTACGAAAGAGGATATTGGCCGTACCATTTCGATCGAAGAGTACAACAAGACCTGTCGTAAAGCGGTGATGGAGTATACCGGCGTATGGGAAGAGTTGACGCGCAAGATGGGGTATTGGATCAATATGGACGATCCGTATATTACATACGACAATAAGTATATCGAGACGTTGTGGTGGATGCTTAAGGAGTTGTTCGGGAAGGGGTTGTTGTATAAAGGATATACGATCCAGCCGTATTCTCCGGCAGCCGGTACGGGGCTGAGCAACCACGAGCTCAACCAGCCTGGATGCTACCGCGATGTGAAAGATACGACCTGTACGGCACAGTTCCGTGTGATCCGCGATGCGAAGAGCGAGTTCCTGTTCGATGACGTGGAGGGTGATTTGTATATTCTGGCGTGGACGACTACTCCGTGGACGCTGCCGTCGAATACGGCCCTGGCCATGGGCCCTTCGATCGATTACGTAAAGGTCAAATGTGTTAATCCATATACCGAAGCCCCACAAACGGTGATCCTGGCCAAGGACCTTGTGGGCAGTTATTTCGGCAAGAAGAATGCGGGTACCTACGAGATCGTGGCGGAATATAAAGGTCCGGCCTTCGAAGGGGTGCGGTACGAACCGTTGATTCCGTGGGTTCGTCCTGATGGGGATGCGTTCCGTGTTATTATGGGCGATTATGTGACGACGGTCGACGGTACCGGTATCGTCCATATCGCTCCGACATTCGGTGCCGATGACGCGCGTGTGGCCAAACTGGCCGGTATCCCGGCGTTGTTGCTGGTCGATCGAGCAGGCAAGGAGGTGCCTATGGTCGATCGGACAGGTAAGTTCTATTGCCTGGAGGACCTTGATCCGACATTTGTGAAGGAGCATATCGATACGAAAGCATATAAAGAGTATGCCGGACGCTATGTGAAAGATGCGTATGACGACGCGATCGAATCCAACGAGGGTTCGACGCTCGATGTGGATTTGTGTGTGATGCTCAAGCAGCGGAATCAGGTGTTCAAGATCGAGAAACATACGCACAGCTATCCCCATTGCTGGCGGACAGACAAACCGGTCTTGTATTATCCGCTCGATTCATGGTTTATCCGGACGACGGCGTTGCGTGAGCGGATGATGGAGCTTAACGATACGATCAACTGGAAACCGCAGTCGACGGGTTCGGGCCGTTTCGGCAAATGGCTCGAGAACCTTGTGGACTGGAACCTGTCACGTTCACGTTTTTGGGGTACGCCACTTCCGGTATGGGCTACGGAGGATCACGGCGAACTGAAATGTATCGGGTCGTTGGCCGAACTGAAGTCAGAGATCGAGAAATCGATCGCTGCGGGCTTCATGACGGAGAATCCGCTGCAGGATTTCGTGCCGGGCGATTACAGCAAGGAGAATTATGCGAAGTTCGATCTGCACCGACCGTATGTCGATCGTATCGTGTTGGTGTCGGATACGGGTAAGCCGATGAATCGTGAGAGCGATCTGATCGACGTGTGGTTCGATAGCGGGGCGATGCCTTACGCCCAGGTACACTACCCGTTCGAGATCAGCGAGGAGGAGTTCCGGAAGGTTTATCCGGCCGATTTTGGGGCTGAAGGCGTCGACCAGACCCGTGGATGGTTCTTTACCTTGCATGCCTTGGCTACGATGTTGTTCGATTCGGTCGCATTCAAGAATATTATATCGAACGGTCTTGTGCTCGACAAGAACGGCAACAAGATGAGCAAACGTCTGGGCAATGCCGTGGAGCCGTTCGAGGTGATGGATACCTATGGACCCGATGCCGTGCGTTGGTACATGATTTCGAACTCTCAGCCGTGGGATAACCTCAAGTTCGATGTGGACGGTGTCGATGAGGTGCGCCGCAAATTTTTCGGCACGTTGTATAATACATACAGTTTCTTCGCGTTATATGCGAACGTCGACGGTTTTACGGGCCGCGAGCCGGAAGTACCGGTAGCCGAACGACCCGAGATCGATCGCTGGATCATTTCGTTGCTCAATACTTTGGTCAAAGAGGTTACGGAGAGTCTCGAAGGGTACGATCCGACGCCTGCGGCACGCAAGATCCAGGATTTTGTAACCGAGAATTTGTCGAATTGGTATGTGCGCCTCAATCGGAAACGTTTCTGGGGAGGCGGCATGAGTACCGACAAACTGGCCGCTTACCAAACCCTGTATACGTGTCTGGAGACCGTATCCATGTTGTCGGCTCCGTTCGCACCGTTTATTTCCGACCGTATATTTTCGGATTTGAATGCGGTGAGCGGTCGTCATACGGATGTTTCGGTTCACTTGGCACATTTCCCCGAGGCCGATGCCTCCTTGATCGATTCGGAACTTGAAGCGATGATGGATGTCGCACAGCAGGTGACCTCGATGGTGCTTGCGTTGCGTCGTAAGGTGGGAATTAAGGTGAGACAGCCGTTGATGAAGATCATGATTCCGGTCCTCGACCCTGTTCTTCGTCATCGTATTGATGCGGTAAAGAATTTGATTCTCGCCGAGGTGAATGTGAAGGAACTCGAGTTTATCGAGGATACGACAGGTGTGATTACGAAGCGGATCAAGCCCAATTTCAAAACTTTGGGTCCCCGCTATGGCAAACAGATGAAGCAGATCGCCCAACTCGTGGCCGGGTTCTCGCAAGCGGATATCGCTCAACTCGAACGCGAGGGAGAATGTGTGTTGAGTGTAGGCGATGAGCAGTTGCCGACGGTTCTCGAAGATTATGAGATCACCTCGGAAGATATGCCGGGATGGCTGGTAGCCAGCGAAGGACGTCTGACCGTAGCGCTGGATATCATGGTCAGCGAGGCGTTGCGTCGGGAAGGCGTTGCCCGCGAACTGGTCAACCGTATCCAGAATATTCGGAAAGAGAGCGGATTCGAGGTGACTGATAAAGTGCGTGTCCAGATTGTCCGTAACGAAGTCGTTTCCGGGGCGGTCGAAGAGTTCGGGGGATATATTGCCTCTCAGGTGCTTGCCGTAGAGGTTTCGTTGGTCGATGAAGTGTCCGGGCCGCACGCGGTTGAGGTCGACCTCGATGAGACGAACGTGCGGTTGAGTGTAGAGCGGGCGGAGTAATCTGCGGAATGCTTTTTGCCGTGATCTGTTGCAATTTCAAAAAATAATGAATATATTTATCTAACTATTATTAAAAAGGAAGAGATATGTCGGAGGTTGTAAAGACACGGTATTCGGACGAAGAGTTGGCCGAATTCAAGCAAATCATTCTGGAGAAGCTCGAGAAAGCGAAAGCTGATTACGACCTGCTGCGTGCCACCATCACGCATACGGCAAGTAATGATACGGAAGATACGTCACCGACGTTCAAAGTACTCGAAGAAGGAGCAGCCACGCTTTCGAAGGAGGAATCGGGTCGTTTGGCCCAGCGGCAGTTGAAATTCATTCAGCATTTGGAGGCTGCATTGGTCCGTATTGAGAACAAGACGTACGGTATTTGTCGCGAAACGGGCAAATTGATTCCCAAGGAGCGTTTGCGTATTGTGCCGCATGCTACATTATGCATTGAGGTGAAAGAGCATGATAAGAAGTAGCTTACTAAGGTATTACGCCCGCGTGCATATTTAGTTGTACAGTCGGGCATTAAAGGATTATTAGAAAAGAGGATGTCAATCCTCTTTTCTTGTGTAGAGACAGAATGGCAAAGATTACAATCTATACGGATGGTTCAGCGCGGGGAAATCCGGGACCAGGAGGATACGGGGTAGTTTTATTGTCTCCTCCGTATCGTAAGGAGTTGAGTGCTGGTTATGCCCATACAACCAATAACCGCATGGAGCTGTTGGCGGTTATTGTCGGTCTCGAGGCGCTCAAATACGAGGGGTCGGAGGTAACGATCTATTCTGACTCTCAATATGTGGTGAAAGCAGTCGAACAGGGATGGGTATTCGGATGGGAGAAGAAAGGGTTTGCCGGGAAGAAGAATGCGGACCTTTGGCGACGTTTCCTGCAGGTTTATCGCAGACATCGTGTCCGTTTTGTTTGGGTTAAGGGACATGCGGAAATTCCGGAGAATGAACGATGCGATCGTTTGGCGGTAGCAGCTGCGTCGCAGCCCAATCTGCTGGAAGACATCGGTTACCAGAACGAGGAATTGTCTTGATCGGTACCGGATCGTAATGTCGCGAGGGGCGTAAATGATTTTGGGGAGAAGTTACATAAGACAAAATAAAACAATGAGTTATGGGGTGGATCTATTTGCTTTTGGGCGGTCTGTTTGAGATAGGGTGGCCATTGGGATTTAAGTTGGCGCAAACGACACCTTACCGTTTGCCATGGATTTTGTTTTCTGTCGTATCGATGGCTCTGAGTGGATGGTTATTGTATATTGCCCAGAAAACGATTCCGATGGGGACAGCTTATGTGGTATGGACTGGTATCGGCGCGGTCGGGACACTTCTGTTGGGGATTTTGTTGTTTCATGATTCGGCCAGTATTTGGCGTCTTATGTCTGCCTCATTGATTATCATTGGGGTGATTGGATTGAAGGTCGTTTCGTGATTGTAGTTTGTCCGGTCATTGATTATACGGTAAGTGCAGTACATGGAGACATCCATGTGGCAGGTCGAGAGAAGATGTGTTTGAACTCATTAATGGTTGATAATTCTATATTTGTAAGTCATGAAGCGTCTATTACTGTTTGTTCTTTTGTGTGTTTCGATAACGGCTTCATATGCTCAATATGACCGTGCGGACATATGGAAAGGTGATATGGAGCGTTTTGCTGCGGAAGATTCTGCGAGGGGCTCTTTGCGTGGGGGTGTGCTGTTTGTCGGGAGTTCGACTATTACCGGTTGGCCCGATCTGGCGCAAAGTTTTCCGGAGGTTGAGGTCCGAAATCGGGGTTTTGGCGGATCGATCGCAACGGATCACATATATTATTTCGATCGTTCGATAGCCCCTCATCTTCCTGACCAGGTGGTAATCTACATCGGTAGCAATGATCTGTGCGATCCGGTTAAGACTCCTGAGCTGTTTATGGAAGATCTTACTTGTCTGGTACATATGATCCATGTGTCGTTACCACATGCCAGGATTTTGTTGTTAGGTATTAATCCCTGTACGAGTCGTATTGCTCAGACCGAGCGATATCGTCAAGCCAATGAGGCGATGAGTCGCCTGGCAGAGCGATACGATTATCTTACTTATGCAGCGGCATGGGATCAGATTATGGATGCTGAGGGTAAGGTCCGAGATGAACTGTTCCAACCCGATTTGTTGCATTTGAATCGGGACGGTTATGCGGTAATGGTAGATATGTTGCGTCCATTGTTGTTGTCAGAGGATCAAGCGGATTAATCGTTCCAGCTTATTGGAGTTCGTGAGGTTCGATTCCCAACTTTTAGAATAAATGCGATTGCTGGTCCAAAATACTTGGTGCCAGGTATGAAAAATAACAGAATCAAAAAAGGAGACCCGCATTGGTCTCCTTTTTTGATATTTATACCTTGTAATCTCGATGGCCTTGAACTTCTAATAAAGAGATGTCCAAGAGACTCATCGACGTTTTATATCACTTATTGAGATACATATTCTGCTTTGGCGTTTAATTCCTCTTGTGCGGCATCCGGAATATTGCGGATCATTGTACCTGCATTGATTTTCAGTCCATTGAGTTTCTCCATCAACGGATAGGCCTGGTCGGGATGATAACGCAGAACGTTGCGAATATTGCTCAGTTCCTCCAAGTCATTGGGGAGACCGACCGCAAAATCGACTTTTGCGGTGGAGTATTTCAATGCAGCGATGGCTTTTGCAAGTCGCTTCATAAACCCTCTGTTTCCATTGAAGGCGATTTGTTGGGCAACCAGTGGCTGGTCGAACAGAATTTCGATTTCCGCCTCTGCATCTGAGGACAGCTCGGATAAAGTGATCACACTACTTAGTGTTTCCGTATCATAGGAAGGTGTGATGGCCTGTCCGTTTACCGTTACTGAAGCCGGGATCATGGTGTTTGGTAAAACCAGTTCCAGGGTTTGCCGCTCAGCCATTCCGGCAAATTGACCTTGAGTGGGTGCAATCTTGACGAGTAAAGTGTTGGAATCGACCAGTTCACGGCTGATTTGTCGCGTTGTGTATTCACCTTTTATATACCCGTCAGTTGTCCCATCATCTTCGTATAGCGTAGTCACGACTTTCTCCGGGCCTCCGGGAGTCAGGCAGACAATCTGTTTCTCGGGGCGTACCTGCAGGGTGTTGATGTCGCCATATAGCGGGATGATGGAACCAGCCTTGAAGAACAATGGAATCTCGTGTAACGCGTATGTACGTGTTAGTGAGGTGTCGCCTTCGATCAGGGTGCCTGTCAGATATTCGAACCATTCTCCTTCGGGTAACCAGATCTGGCGGCTGGCGAGTTCAGTTTCTTGTGCAATGGGTGATGAGATGGGAGCAGCCAACATGTCGCTGCCGAACATATATTGTGTACGTGCCGTGTAAGCCTCTTCTTGTTCGGGGTAATCATAGTACATCGGCCGACAAATCGAGATTCCCGAATCATAGGCCTCGCGCGAATTTTTATAGATATAAGGGGCTAACGCATAACGAAGTTTCAATGCAGCGTGCATCTCCTCGAAATGGTTGGGGAACATCCAGAATCGGCGTTCAAGATTGGCCCATTTCGAGCAGTGCGTTCTGAGAATCGGGCTCAGAGCTCCGAACTGCAGCCAGCGCAGATACAATTCGCCGTCTGTGTCGCCTTCCCCTTGATGCCCTCCGATATCATGGCTCCAATAGCCATATCCTACATTCGAGGCGGTCGGTGTAAAATAGAGCTGAAAATCGAGCGATGCCCAGGAGACGTGCGAGTCTCCGGAAAAACCGATCTGGTAACGGTGATTGCCCATCCCTCCCCAGCGGTGGAACAGGAGCGGACGGTCCGTTCCTTTTTTCTGCATGCGCGTGAAAAAGGTGTAGTTTAGCCACCAGGTATTGCTCAAATTCTTGATGCGTGTATCTTCGGCCCATTGTTGCCAATCGAGCCACCAGAAATCGACTCCTTGTTGCTCCATGGGTCGCAGAACGATATCGAAATAGGTTTTCGCCCACTTCTTGTCGGACATGTTGAACGGAATCGTTTTCTGTCCCGTGGTGTCGAATCCGTATGCATGCGCAAAATCGGCATATTGAGCCTCCATCGGCGCGATACCTCCGGCCGGGTGAAGATTCAGCGCTGTCTTGAGATGTTGAGTATCCAGCCAGTCCAATAATTTTTCGGGGTGTGGAAATAGCCTGCGGTTCCATGTATAACCGGTCCACCCACGGAAATCGGCTTTATACGGCATGGCAGTGAGGCCCCATGTCTCGTGCCAATCCATGTCGATGATAAACACATCGATCGGGATATCATGTGCTTTCATTTGATTGACCAACGAGCGGATCTCGTCGTCATTATAGATCCAGTATCGGGACCACCAGTATCCGAAAGCGTATTTGGGCGGCATCGGAATTTTCCCTGCAATGCGGGTAAAATCGCTGAGTGCTTTTTTGTAATTGTGACCGTATCCGAAGAAATACCAGTCGATTGCACCCTCTGGTCGTTGCACGACCCAATTCCAGTCGGGATCCCCATCGAAAAGATTACTCCGGCTATCGTCGACCAGTGCCCATCCGCTGCGGGAGATCAATCCTTGTTCCATATTCTTGATATTACCCCAGCCATCAACCCCGTCGAGTGTCCGGAAGGTTCCCTTCAGGTTGAGCGTATCTTGCATTCCGGGTCGCCAGGTTACACCTTCCTTTTTGCCGTTCATCAAGGTAATCGACAGGTTGTCAGCACTGAATGGTTGCCCATTGTCGGTGTATTGCAGCAGAAGTTTATCTGTGCGTAGCGTGAGTCTGTGCCCCGAAATCCGTTTTTTGAAAGCGGGTGTTTCTGTTTCCCGGTTGATGAATACGAGAGATGCCCGATCTTCAAAACGAGCGGCAGAATCATACTCCATGCGAATTAATTCGGGTGCCAGGACTGTAAACCGGGCTGGTCCGAATACAACGGTCGATTCCGTTTTTGCTTTGGGGTTGTCCTCTGCGAATGCAACAGTCGCGAGCAAGATGCCAAGCAATAGTAATACATTGTTTTTCATGAATTTTCAGTTGAGGTTTCTGATATTGTGGTGTCTGGGATATTGCGTGATGTAAGCGAAATCTGGTTGCAAAAATCAATGGGACGGGATAGTGCTCTTTGTCAGGAGGCGCTATATGTGGACCGGATATGAGCTATGATTAGGGTAGCCGTCGAACCAAGTTGATGAATTCGAAGGGTTTATCGAATTTTTCACCTCGCGCATGTGTCTCATGCAGGGTTTCAATCCATGCGTCCTGCTGAATATTGGGGAAGCGGGTATCTCCCTCATAATCTGCATCTACAAGCGTCAAGTATAACCGTGCGGCGAAGGGTAACGCTTCGGCATAGACCTGGCCACCGCCGATAATAAAAACTTCCTCTTCACTATGGGTCATGGCCAAAGCGTTGTTTAACGACGAGGCGATCTCACAACCAGCGTATTCGCGATTTACATCTCTGGTTATAATGATGTTACGGCGGTTGGGCAGCGGACGTCCGATCGACTCGTAGGTCTTGCGGCCCATAATGACTGTATGGCCGGAAGTGATTGCCTTGAATCTGCGTAGGTCTTCCGATATGTGCCATAATAAGCGGTTGTCGGACCCGATGACCCCATTGCGGGCAATTGCTACAATAATAGAAAGATTATTGATGATCATATTGCTGGAAATAAGAGGCTTAGTTGAAATGTTCATAACTGCTGACAGCTATGTGACAAGATAGTGAAAAAATGTGACATCAGAATGACATGATGGACATTCAATGACAAGTGCAATATGCAGTTAGAATGACTTTGTGAACTTGGTCCAGTTTTCCGGAAAGGGGGGACGATTGGATGGAGGTGGAGATAAAGTTCTGGTGGGTGGCCGACGTTTCAGGTGTGGCGATAATGGTGAGGTCGGTCGCGTGGAGTGAAAGGTGAATGAACGGGATTTGTATTAAATGGGGCAATGTAGACCAATAAGATCGGCCCGCACATCCGTCGAATCGAGAAGGTGCGGGCCATAGAGTATGCTGGAGATCCATACGTTCAGACGGCTATCGGGGCTTTGATGGTCGGGTATGGATCATAACCTTCCAGTGTGAAATCTTCGTATTGGAAATCAAAGATCGACTGTACTGCCGGGTTGAGATGCATTTGCGGTAGAGGCCGTGGTGTCCGGCTTAGCTGTAATGCGACCTGCTCGAAATGGTTGTTGTAGATATGGGCGTCGCCCAACGTGTGGACAAAATCCCCTGGAGTAAGTCCGGTTACCTGAGCAAGCATCAACGTGAGCAGTGCATATGAGGCAATGTTGAACGGTACCCCCAGAAAAACATCGGCGCTTCGTTGGTATAGTTGGCAGGAGAGCCGACCGTCGGCCACGTAGAATTGAAACAATGCGTGGCAGGGTGGAAGAGCCATTTGGTCGATCTCGGCTACATTCCACGCACTGACGATGTGCCGACGTGAATCGGGATTGGTCCGGAGCGATTCGACCAAACGTGCGATCTGGTCGATATGGCCTCCATCCGGTGTCGGCCAACTACGCCACTGGTAACCGTACACATGACCCAAATCTCCGTTCGCATCGGCCCATTCATCCCATATCGTGACCCCATGTTCGTGAAGGTAACCGATATTCGTATCGCCATGCAAAAACCAAAGCAGTTCGTAGATGATCGACCGCAGATGAAGTTTTTTGGTCGTCAGTACAGGAAAGCCTTTGGACAAATCAAATCGCATCTGGTAGCCGAAAACACTGCGTGTTCCGGTCCCTGTACGGTCACTCTTCTGAGTGCCGTGATCCATAATGTGTTGGAGCAGATCGAGATATTGTTTCATGTGTGGTATAGGTTGCGGCTGTCTGTAAAAGTTCGGTGTTATGAGTAGGAGTCCTATGGCTGAACGGCGGAAACGTTTATTTCGGGTAGGCGTGAAGCGTGATGCGACGACTGCGCGGATCCATCACTGCATAGGTTGGGCGTTCGATCCATTCGCCGAGGAAGATGATGCGACTACGCTCGGTGAGCGCCAGCTCTTCTGCGCAATGGATGTGCCCGAAAACAAAATAGTCGATCTCATGACCCGAGGACAAGTAGCGAAGGGCATAATCTACCTGCATCTCATCCATCCCCCGGAAGGGATGGGTTACATTCTTGTGTTTGCGGCTTTGGCCTGACCACCATTGCCCGAAACGAATGGCCTGATCGGGATGGACCAACGTGGAAAAAAGACAACGGACCCATTGTGCATGGAACGCATACTGCATCAGACGGGTCAATATGCCGCCCCGGCGTCCTTGTGTATCCCCGTGGGCTATCAAAAGCCGTTTCCCGTATAACTCGAACTCCGTTGGCCCGTAATGCATCTGCAGACCACACTCTTTGGACAGGTAGTCGCGTGCCCATTTATCGTGATTCCCCGTGAAGAAATGGATCGTTACTCCACGGTCGGTCAGTTCTGAAAATTTCCCGAGAAGACGCGAGTACCCTTTCGGAATGACCCGTTTGTATTCGAACCAAAAATCGAAAATATCTCCTACCAGAAAGATCGCCTCTGCATCGGGGGCAACCTCGTCCAGCCAGCGAATGAAGAAACGTTCGCGGTCGAGTGAACTCTCGGGTCCGTACCGCAAACCTAAGTGAACATCGGAGGCAAAGTAATACATCGCTCGGCTATAACAGGGTCGTGAGTTTATCCCGCAATTGAGCCGCATCGAGATCGCGTGCCACGATATTACCTTCGCGGTCGATCAGAAAATTGGCTGGTACCTTTTGTATGTTATATAGCTGTGCTGCTGGACTATTCGATCCCCGAAAATCGTTGACGCTGATCCAGGGAATCTTTTGACCCTGAACGGCCGTAACCCATTCGGGTTTCGATAGATTGAGGCATACCTGGTAGATTGAAAAGCCTCGGCCCGACAACTCGTCGTATACTTCACGGAGTTCGGCATTGTGTAACTTGCCTGTCTCGTCTGCATTCCAAAAATCAAGTAGAATGACTTGTCCCGCCAATGAAGAGAGTTTGACAGGTTCTCCGTATAAATTGGGTAATTCTATGTCGGGATAGCTGACTGTTTCAATATCGTTGCTGTTGAGCATGTTGGCAATCCCTGCCATGGTCGATTTGGCCTGGATCTCTTTGCGTAAGGCGGCAAGGTAAGGTGAAGTCGAGTAACGGCTCCCTACGGAATCAGATACCATCTGATAATAGACGATATCGCTCTCTCCGTTGAACAGAACCGGATCGTTCGGCAACCGTTGGTAGAGGGCGTAGAGTGCTGCCAATGAACCCGGATGTGATACGATAAAGCCGATTTGGTCTCGTTTGACTTGGTAATAGGCCTCCGTATAGGCTTTGACCACTTCATCGCGTCGGGATGCCGTCGCTGGAATAGCCGGAAGATTGGTATAAAGGTTGCCCAGTGAATCGAGGGTCGAGATTCCATTTTTGAAGATCGTGTTGATCTCCTGGACTTCCTTCGAGCCCGTGGAGCCTTCGACCGTATAGTAACGCATCTTGTCGCCTACTGTCGAGAACGTGATCCGTTCACCAGGGGACAGCAAAAGAGGGGCACTTCCTTTTTTCGTGACAAGATTGTAAAAAGTTGGGGTCGCTTCTTCTAACCGTATCTCGAACTTAAACATCCCTTTTTTGTCTGTCGTGGCTGAATCAACGATGATTTTCGCCGATGGAGTGACCTTCTCGAGGTAGACGCTTTGTTCAGCGATCCCGAGCAGTTGCCCGTCGATCCGGATGGAACGGTTGCTCCCGCAGGAGGTCATGAAAAGGATAAGAAGCAGAAATGTGCAGAGTCTATTCATTGGAACCCTATTTGTTGTGGACAAAAATAACGTTTTTTCGGAAATAACGAAAAAACGCATGAGGATGTCGTGTGTCTTGTGTCGTGAAATATGGGTATGTTGTTGGTGTTGAATGCGATGTGTGTGGTGAGTAATGATGGGAGAGTATTCCTCGTAAAAATGTAGGAACGGTGTGTCGAAAACACTCAGTTTTACAAAAGCAGGGGCGTTGAGTGATTGCTACACCAGGGAGCGGGCGAAGAAAGTCCACGTCATACCCTCCATTGCGGTGTTGAGGATAGTAAAACGCAAACTCTGCAAGTATATGCATCCGAATGGCCGATTAATCCCATTGGAATCATGATGCGTTGATCTTAGAATGACCGAAACGGGACGGACTGTAATACTGTTCAATACATTGATAGTGATTTCTCACTATTGTCGTCTGTTGTCGGGCGAATTGGCTCGGGCGAAAAGTACCCCTAATGGGGTGAAATTTTCTTTTGCAGGAACTTCATGAAGCGTACTTAGTCCCAACCAAAGTTATTTTGATGGGGCTGTCTCCTCGTCTGAAGTCTCGGTGAACCGTACCGTATGGATGATATTTTCGAGCTGGCGGATGTAATTGCGTTTTCCCGTACGGCCGTCGAGTTTCGGGTTAAATACGTAGCCGTCCAGGGTTATTACCTCGTTAGTGTGTGGGTTGATTGTCGTAAAACTTACGAACGGTCCGCCCATAAAATCACCCTCTACATCCCAGAAACCACGCATTACGGCCCACGGTTGATCGTTGATCTTCTGGTAGCTCACTTCGGGAGTAAACGCTGTGCTCGTTGTCATGTAGGATCCCTCGGACGGGCCGGGAACCAAAGCTGCAAATTCGTTCCTGCGCTTCAGTAACTCTCCCAGGGTGAGCGCTTCTTTGCCCTCGTACGGATATTTATAGATCAGAAAACCCATATTGCCAAGAGGTAATTCGAGTGATACCCACATGAAATTTTCGGTCAAATTCCGTTGGCGGTAGCCCTCTGGAAAGCGGATCTCGAAGCCAAAATGTTGCTCGATCGTCTGGGTCAGCTGTTTGACGTAGTATTTGCTGGTCGCTGCTACAAAACGGTCTCGCTCTGCGATCTCATAGATCTGTACCAAGGCCTCTCGATTGGCGGATACATAGGCCGTAAGCGCTGAATCGCTGGGTCCGCTCAACGTGACGATCAGCTGGGGCGCAGCGTTGACATCATATTGTGCTGTCATGCTCGATTCGGTGTTCGGGGAGATCTTTACCTCGAGTATGTTGCGATTGCGTAAAAACATCTTTTTGTATGCAGTGGGAGCGATTTGATACAGATCGAAAAGAGGCTCCCGTTGGTTGAGCATCGGTACCGGAGCTAACAGAATCTCTCGCAATGTGTCTCCAAGAGCTGAGTTCCAATCGAGTTCAGGGCAAACAACCAGTAATTCGTAGTTCCGCCCGCTCGACTCGAGCGGTTTGTCTGTCCCCCAGCATCCCCATAAGGTGAGGGCTGATATGCACAATAGCGTGAAACGAAAGGCGCTTTTCATCTTTCTTATCATTTTTAGTCGTATCATTGACAAATATAGTGTTTTTTCGTCGGTTTCGCTGGTTTCATTACGCAATTCATTATCTTTGCGCCGTTTAACGGCTGACCTCTTTAAGGTGAATTTATAGACCATGTATTTCAGAGCACCCAAATTCTTGAAACGGATTATGCCCGCCTTGATCTGGGAAATCGAGGACCCAAAGAAAGTATTCCTGACTTTCGACGACGGCCCTACGCCGGAGGTGACGCCTTGGATACTCGAACAGTTGTCCAATTACAATGCCAAAGCTACGTTTTTTTGCCTGGGAAAAAATGCTGAAATGCATCCGGATCTATTTCAGGCCATTGTCGATGCCGGACATCGTATAGGAAATCATACCTATAGCCACCAAAAAGGGTGGGGAATGGGAGTCGAAAATTATGTCGAAGATGTTGACCTGGCAAATCAATACCTGCATGCTGATTTGGTCCGACCTCCTTATGGGCGTATTACTCCTACTCAGGCGCGTATCCTCAGTGAGCGGTATCATCTGATTATGTGGGATGTGTTGAGCCGTGATTATAGTCAGATCGTATCGCCGAGGGCATGCCTCCACAATGTGACCAGACATGTGCGCGGTGGATCGATCGTCGTTTTTCACGACTCGCGTAAAGCCTTCCGTAATCTCCGTTATGCCCTCCCGAGGACCCTCGACTATCTTCAGAAGCAGGGTCTCGAATGTGCTACCATTGAATTGTGATTGGTGGCTAAAACGGCAGATCCTTCTTATATGCGCTCTTCTGATAAGGTTGGCAAGAATGTTGCGATTTTTATTCCTATGGAAGAGATTCTATTACACGAGAATATTGTTTTATCTAAGGAAAGGCCTGGATGGCGTATGAGGAGATTGACCGTGAGAATCAACTCTCCGTTTGCTCATGGGGAACTGTTCTCGTTGCAGGGATGAAGAATTTTTCCTAAATTTGATTTACATTCATATATATATACAAATACTTTTTGTTATGGAAACTCAGACGCCTGAAACACCGTCTCAACAACCTCAACCTCAGACAATCATCGTTAACCCTGTGGTAAAACAGGCAAACGGGATCGGTACCGCAGGTTTTGTGATTGCTTTGCTTACCCTCTTCCTGGGATGGATCCCCGGGTTGGGTTGGATTTTGTGGTTACTTGGACTCATTTTCTCTGCAATCGGGGTCACTCGTAAACCCAGAGGGTTGGCTGTCGCCGGGTTAATTATCTCTTTGATCGGAATCATTTGCCTCCTGGTAGTATTCAGTGCTGTTATGAGCTTTTTTGCGGTGATGTCTTGAGGATGATTGGTATAAACGAAATAAAGCGCCGCTCGGAAAAGTTTCCGAGCGGCGCTTATATTATGATCCGTTGTTGTAATCAGTGCTGTGACGAACTATACAACAAGAATCGTTAGGTGTCAGGGGATCAACCGCACTTGGAATGCCCGCAGCTCATGCAGACCGGACAGCCGTTTTGGTATACCAGAGTTTCTTGTCCGCAGTTCGGGCAAATCTCCTTGGCTTTCGTGCCGTCCGATATGTATTGTTTCAGTGCACGGCCTACACCATTTTTCCACGTATTGATCGATGCACTGTTCAAATGTAACGACTCGATCAGCGTAACTACGTCCAATATCGGCATCCCATTGCGAAGCACACCCGAGATCAGTTTCGCATAATTCCAGAACTCCTCGTCAAACAAGCGCGAAATACCTCCGATCGTGTTCGTATAGCCATATTTGTCTTTGTATTGGAAATCGTACCGTTTCGTGCCGTCGGCTTCTTTGACCTTGATGATCGCCCCTTTCTTGATCTTCTTCGGGATAAACATCGCGTCTTCTTCTATTTTACCTGTGAAGATCTCATAGGGACGTCCGTTGTAGATGCCTACGAAGGCAATCCAATCTTCCTCTCCATTCTTGAAACGGACAATGTCTGCTGCCAATTCCGTCGGACGATGCAAGGGCGGTTTATATTCTCCGTTTCCACTTTCGGCTGCTCCTTTTTTCTTCTTCTTCGTATCGACCAAGACGCCGGCACGAGATCCGTCGCGGTATACGGTGACCCCTTTGCAACCTGACTCCCAAGCCGTTTTGTATACCTCTGCAACTAATGCCTCACTTACGTCGTTCGGAAGATTCACCGTTACCGATATCGAGTGATCGACCCATTTCTGTATCGCGCCCTGCATCTTCACCTTGCTTACCCAGTCGATGTCGTTGGCTGTCGCTTTGTAGTACGGCGATTTCTCTACCAATTTGTCGAGCTCTTCCGTGCTCATCTTGTCCAGATCTTCGGTCTTGTACCCATTGACCTCTAACCAGGTGAGGAACTTGTGGTGGTATACGTTGTACTCTTCCCATGAATCGCCTACTTCGTCGACAAAGGTAACCTTCACATCCTTGTCGTTCGGATTGACTTTCCGACGACGTTTATAGAAGGGACGGAAAACCGGTTCGATACCTGAAGTGGTCTGTGACATCAGGCTGGTCGTCCCTGTCGGCGCGATTGTCAACATCGCAATGTTACGTCGACCAACATTCACCATCTCTTCGTACAACGCTGGATCGGCCTCTCGGATCCGGTCGATCATCGGATTGTTGACCTCGCGTTTGGCTTCGTAGATCGGAAATTTGCCCCGTTCCTTGGCCATCTCGACCGAAGCTCGGTAAGCCTCAAGTGCCAGCGTCTTTTGTACTTTGACGGCGAAATTGATCGCTTCATCCGATCCGTAACGCATACCCAAGGCGGCCAGCATATCGCCTTCTGCTGTAATACCGAGGCCTGTACGCCGTCCCTGAAGTGCTTTCTCCCGGATCTTTTCCCACAAACGCAATTCAACGCTGCGGATATCCGCATCTTCGGGATCTGCTCCGATCTTGCGGAGAATAGCCTCGATCTTCTCCAATTCGAGGTCGATGATGTCGTCCATCATCCGCATGGCCTTGTGCACATGCGTTTTGAATTTTGCAAAATCAAATGTCGCCTCCGGAGTGAATGGCGCATTGACGTAGCCGTATAGATTCAAAGCCAGCAGTCGGCAACTGTCGTATGGGCAAAGAGGAATTTCTCCGCATGGGTTGGTCGATACGGTTCGGAAACCCAAATCGGCGTAACAATCGGGTACAGATTCCCGGATGATCGTATCCCAGAACAATACGCCTGGCTCTGCCGATTTCCATGCGTTGTGGATGATCTTGTTCCATAGCGCCCGGGCATCAATATCCTTCTCGAACATCGGTTTCGCTGCATCGATCGGGAATTGTTGGTGATATTTCGTCCCGTCGATTACGGCGCGCATGAACCCGTCATCGATCTTGATCGATACGTTCGCTCCCGTTACCTTGCCTGTTTCGACTTTCGCATCGATGAAATTTTCCGCATCAGGGTGTTTGATCGAAAGAGACAGCATCAGTGCTCCACGACGTCCGTCCTGGGCCACTTCGCGTGTCGAATTCGAATAGCGTTCCATGAACGGAACGATACCTGTGGAAGTCAGTGCGCTGTTCAGTACAGGACTCCCCGTCGGACGAAGGTGTGACAAGTCGTGGCCCACACCGCCTCGGCGTTTCATCAACTGTACCTGCTCTTCGTCGATCCGGATGATACCTCCATAAGAGTCAGCCGGATTCTTGTGCCCGATTACGAAACAGTTCGACAATGAGGCAATTTGTAGATTGTTCCCGATCCCTGTCATTGGACCTCCTTGCGGAATGATGTAGCGGAATTCGCTCAGCAAATCGTGAATCTCGGCGGCATCCATCGGATTGGGGTATTTCTTCTCGATCCGGGCCAATTCGTTCGCCAGCCGCCAGTGCATCTGGTCCGGTGAGGATTCATAAATCTTCCCGTGCGAATCCTTGAGCGCGTATTTACTTACCCATACCGTGGCAGCAAGATCGTCGCCTTTGAAATAGCGTTTCGCCTCCTCCACTGCCTCAGCATACGGGTACTCTTTTAAACTGGAGTCCGCAGCGGTTTGTTCTGTTTTTGTAGACATGGTTCTCGGTATCTATTTATTGCTCAATTCGTTGGTTAATGCCCGGATTCATTGTCCGGCCGTGTACAAGATTACACTTTCTCCGGCAGATCGCGATGTGCCCTGCCGGAGAATTATTAATATTTTATCAACAGCAGTTGGACGCTTAGTCTGAGAGGGTTATCGATACGCAACCTAATTTTCCCCCTAAGGGCGGCGCGAGTTTCGAAACTTTGACCGTCAAATGTACGATCTGTGGAAATGCTTGCCGAACCGCCCTGCTGATCCGTTGAGCTACGTGCTCGATCAGGTCGGATTTCTCTTCCATCTGTGTACGCACGATCTCGAATATCTTGACGTAATTGACCTTTTGGGAGATATCATCCGTCCTGGCCGCTTCGCTCAGATCGGCTTCAAGCGTCAGATCGACGCGAAAACGACTGCCGATGACTTTCTCGAGGTCGTAACATCCATGATAGGCATAAAATTCCATGCCTTCGAGTTGAAGTGTGTGCGTTGACATGTGGTTTATCTTTTTCTGTATACAAAGAAATCAAATTACGCTCCGGTTTGCCATAGGCTTCCAGGATACTTATCGACATTTTAAGAACAGTAGAGATTTGTCGTGAGATAGTGTCTTGTTAATTAGTGGTTTAATGTCGTAGTGTCGCTGGCGGCCGTGCGGTATGGTGCATATGTCGTGTCGACAACGTAGCTCCGCCGGGAAAGATGGTCGTAATATTGTTGGAGCATTGCTTGCAGGAACCGTTCGGTCTCGGGGGCCCGGAAGGTGGCTTCTCCAGCCAGATTGTGGCGTTGTAGGGTGTCCCCCCGGTCATAGGCATTGAGTATGCGTGCGCCGTCGTGGAACAGTACCAGTGAGTCGGTGATCGCCTGGTAGGACTGATTGATGTAATTGACGGCAATTGGCATCCGTTCGGGTTCTCCCAGTACGTCACGACCGAAGGCAAAATAGGGTTCGCGGTAACCGATCAGCCCGAGTAGTGTCGGCATCAGGTCGAGTTGCTGGCTGACCCGGTTGTCCATCCCTCGAAAGGCTCCGTCCGGCGTATAGAGAAAACAGATGATATGGCTGTTGCCGGTCGGCGTGCGGGTCTTGTCTGCAAATGTCTCCGAGGAGACATGGTCTGCCACGAATACGAAAATCGTCCGGTCGAACCACGGAGCCTGTGACGCTCTTTCCATGAAGTGACGGATCGACAGGTCGGTATAGGCTACGCCCGGATGAACCTTGGTACGCCCCGAAGGTAGCGAATCACGGTAACGATCGGGCACGACAAACGGGTGGTGCGATGTGAGAGTGAAGACCGTTGCAAAAAAAGGTTCCGGGAATGTGCCCAGTTCATCTGCCATGTAGGAAAGGAAGGGTTCGTCCCAGATCCCCCAATACCCGTCGTAATCATTCGTACCCCGGGCCTGTTCGTAGTCCTCCAGGGAGAATATGTGTGTAATGCCGGCCTGGTTGGCATAGGCTCCGAAGCCCATCGAACCGCGCGGTGATCCATTGAAAAAGGCCGTCGTATAACCTTCGTCCGCCAAAAGCGCTGGAAGCGGACGACCGGTGCCGAGCGATTGAGGCATCAGCATGAACGGTGTCGCGAACGAGGGAATCGAGGCCAGAACCGAGGGAAGGGCGTCGATCGATTTGCGCCCATTGGCGTAGGCCTCCGTAAATGTATAGCCTTGTCGCATCAGCGAATCAAGAAAGGGTGTGTAGCCCGGATCGCCTGCTACGTATAGGTCAGGATTGAGCAGGGCTGAGTGTTCGGCGCTGAAGCTCTCGAGAATCAGAATCACGATATTGCGCCGGCCCAAAGACGGGGTGTCATTTGCAGGGAAATGATAAGGTGTGTAGATCGTGGCAAGTTCCGCCTCGTCGAAATAGTGCGGTACGGCGATCCGGGACTGTCCGGCGGTCCGAAGTATGCAAAACGGGTTGCTCAGGATCAGGTTCGCCTTTTGGGTGGAGGCTGTATATTGGGTGGCATTGCTCAGCGTGATCGGCCGGACCGACCGGCTGAATCCTCCTCGTACTCCGCCGATACAGAGTGCTATCGCACCCAGTAAGACCGCTGTATCCGTTACGTAATAACCCCACCGGGAACGAACCATCGGTCGTGGACGGCCGATCACCCGGTACATCACGATCAGGGCAGCGACCGACAAGGCCCAGCAGAGCACTAGAAACCAATTCTCGGCTGCAAATTTCAAGGCAACATGTCCCGTGTTGTCATTCCCGAAAAAGAACAGTTCGTCTGCCGTGAAACGTTTCGATGTGTAATTGAAGTAGACAATGTCCGAATAGTTAAGGGCCAGTACGATCGCATTGACCACAATGTAGTACCAGAACAGCGTGTGTTGGTACCACTTGCGTTCCCGCAAGTGGGTTGGTAGCAATGAGAAAAATATGAAGATCGCATTGGCGTAGATCAGCGATACGGTGTCGAATGTCAATGCTCCCCGAAGCAATTGCGGAAGTTCACTCCAGTTGATTGAGCCCAATGACGCTGCATTGACCGCCCAGAAAACCAGGCGTGCCAATCCCAGCAAAATATACAGAACGGCCATGCGTAACAGTAGTACGGCAAGGTCGGTATGGAGTAAATTTTTTTTCATGATCAGTGGTTTACGGATGTCGTGAGCGGGGTACGGGGTAAGTGCATGGCAAGCGGGGAAACCGAATAGTGAGTCGGAGGTCCAATCGGCTGGATAATCATCGCGGTGGTGACAGAACCAGACCGGGATGAGTCGTCGGGGGACAGGCCGATGTCTTGTGTGGAAGTGTCTGCGGTCAGCCTATGCACGATTCCAACGACGGGTACATCCGTGTGCCGCATGTATGTCGGTGGGGTGTATCGACTATGGCCTGTACGCAGAGATTGTAATAAACTTAGCGCCGTTTTGCTCCATTAATGCTGATCTCGGGCTGGTGGTAGACTGTCGATCGAGGAGGAACCGATTCGGTCAGCCATACGTTACCGCCGATCACCGTGTCGTGTCCGATGACCGTGTCGCCTCCCAAAATCGTACTCCCCGCATAGATGATCACGTTATCCTCGATCTTCGGGTGACGACGTACTCCCTGCAACTCTTTGTCCACAAATTTGGCTCCGAGCGTTACGCCTTGGTATACTTTCACATTCTTGCCGATCACGCAGGTCTCGCCGATGACAACTCCTGTGCCGTGGTCGATGTAGAACCGTGGCCCGATCGTGGCTCCCGGGTGGATGTCGATCCCGGTCTGGCTATGGGCGTATTCGGTAATCACGCGTGGAAGAATCGGTATGTGCATCAGATAGAGTACGTGTGCCAATCGGTAGACGGCTACTGCGTAGAATCCAGGATAGCACAGAATGACCTCTTCTCGACAAAATGCCGCCGGATCGCACTGATGGTAGATCTTCGCATCTTGCATCAGCCCTGTATAGAGCAACGGTATCTCGCTGAAGAATCGGGCAGACAATGCCTGACTGTCGCAATCCTGATCGGCACATAACGGAGTGATGATGCGTAGCAGATCGTCCTGTAAGCGATTCCATTCCGCTTCGATCTCGTACAACGGAACATTGCGGCGATCACGTACCGGAAAAAGCAGGTTGATCATCCGATCAACCCAGTGATGTACCTCTGTTTGCGAGGGGACTTCGCGGCACAGCACCTTGGTCATCTTATACAGGCGCTGGGGAAAATTTTTTACGCTGTCAGCCATAGGGTTTCGAATTTGTCTCCGTCGAGGAGAGAGGATTACGGCCGGAAATACGGTCCTTGGGGGTGATTGTATCCCGGTATAAAGTGGCGGCCGCTGTATTGGAACACTTCCTCATACGGTAACTTATCACGGCAAAGATACGAAAAACGACCCGGAAAAAAAATGGGTGTTTGGGTGTGCTTGGGGTATGGGAAAGGAGATATAAAAAGGGGAAGACCCTGTGCAAGGTCTTCCCCTTTGTTATGCATAAGC
>CASDSC010000192.1 GCA_949283215.1 uncultured Alistipes sp.
CGAGTACCAGATTATATCTACCGCCTTTGGATAGGATAAAAGTGTGTCGAACTCCTGAATATCACCGTCCAAGAACCCAATAGAGATACAACAAGAATCCCGTAAGTTCATGAACCTACGGGATTCTTTTTATGGGTCATCCACATCCGGACATCATTCATCATGACATATATCCTCACCCTGCTACGCACGAACCAATTAAGACAATACCGTATGCAGCCAATTTTCAAGTGAATATTTACGATAAATCGTTTCGGGAAGTTCTTCGTACGCCGTATTAAAAAATTCGGCAGGAACTACGGGGTGATGACGATCGATCACCAAAATATTTTGCTCTCGATAGAAATCATACTCCTTAATTTGCGCATTGGTCGTAATTAACTTCTTTTTAGCTCCTAACGCCTCAATACAACGCATCGTCAATCCCGTCTGACGAGGATGCTGGATATCGATAGTCGCTTTCGTCCGAGCAAACAGATCGAATACTTCCTGTTTTCCTAACGCCTTGAAATGAAAATCCCGAGCATGAGTCCCTCGCAAGTGGCGATCCAAAAGCCGCATCTTATAATAAAGAATCTTGCTCGGAAAGAAAAAATAAGTAAAATATCGCCCTCCCCATGTATCGATTTGCCGTGTCACCGCATTGACCAAGGAATAACGATCACTATGGGTTGTCCCGACAAAAAGCAGATCATAATCCATGGGCCGACTCTCTTTGGCCAGATCGGCATATTCCTGCATGTAAAACAACGGTAGAAATGTCATCCCGAATTGCCGGCAATCATTGCGATCGAAAGAAAACGCCCGGTCAAAAAGAGGAAGTATACGCAAGGCATTCGCATTGTTGGCTATCGAGTCCCAATGATAGATCACACATTGAGCCTGTGGATGCAGATGCTTCAAATACTTGATCGTTTTAGACGACATCGATTCACCCTTGATAACTAAAATGTAATCATAGGGAGTCTCTTTCGTCTGTTCGGCAATCCGTAAATGATAACGATCGATATAGGCCGCCAGCGTATTCCGGTTGATCCGAATCATCGCCTTTACGAAAAACGAATTGGCCGGCCGCTCATCGAAATAATCGACCTTAGCTCCCGACTGCTCAAGGCAACTTTTTATGGCATCCTGATA
This sequence comes from uncultured Alistipes sp., assembly GCA_949283215.1. Taxonomy (GTDB): domain Bacteria; phylum Bacteroidota; class Bacteroidia; order Bacteroidales; family Rikenellaceae; genus RGIG1874. The sequence goes on from CASDSC010000192.1 coordinate 1,138, forward strand.
ACCAAACAAGCTGGCTGCAAACAACAGAACACGTTTACCTGCAAATGACATACGAAACAAATATAACAAAACAACTCGTCGGCCGACATGAATCATGCGACTGACATTTTCGCCGACCTCTTTTCTATCTAAACGCAAGGCCTCCTGCCGGTCTCCTTTACATCCAAAGATCTCCGGCACAAACCCCGCAGAAAAAATTTACAGCAAAATCCAGGCTGAAACGCCTGGTGCTCTCCACTACCCTATTTGTATAACCCTTTCTGTTTCATCTCCTCGATCGAATCCTCGTAACGGTCTACCTGCACCTGTTGCTCATTGACCCACCGGGCAAATGCAGCGATCCCTCGCTCGAACGACCATTTCGGTTCGAAACCGAGCAACCGTCTCGCTTTGGTAATATCAGCATAATTATGTCGGATATCTCCCAAACGATAATTGCCACTGACAGTAACCGGTACCTCGACACCATACCGGGCAATCAACGTACGCGCTACGGTCAATACATCCGTCGCAACCCCGGTCCCGACATTGAAGGCCTCTCCATTGGCCTCATCTTTCTCAAGGCCCAGAATCGTCGCATCAACCACATCATCGATGTAAACAAAATCGCGCGTCTCCCGTCCGTCCTCGAAAATATTGAGCCCGTTACCATTCTTGATACGCGTCGAGAAAATGGACAAAATACCCGTGTACGGATTCGAAAGTGATTGACCGGGTCCATACACATTCTGGTAACGGAACGCAACCGGGGCAATACCAATCGAAGGACACACAGTCATAACGAGCTGTTCCTGCACCTGTTTGGTAATCCCATATACCGAAGTGGGATGAATCTGAGAATCTTCGGTTGTACCCACTAAAGTAAGCGAACCTGAACCCGGATATTTACACTCAAAATCGCCGCGAGCCATATCTTCATCCGCACGGCTGGTCGGATATACATACCCCAACTCCTGACTGAAATAGCGCCCCTCACCGTATATGGCTCGGGATGCAGCGACAACGACCTTCTGCACACTATGCTTCGTATTCGTCAACAAATCGAGCATCAAGGCTGTTCCCCCGATATTCACATCGGTATATCGTTTAATCTCATACATCGACTGCCCTGTTCCCGTTTCGGCCGCAAGATGAATAATGGCATCGACTCCCTCCAAAGCCCGCAACCAATCTTCGCGTGATATCACACTGCCCCGGACAAAACGGACCTTATCGCGAATACTCAGATAAAGTGGCGAAAAGCGATCCGGATCGTCTCCATGAATCTGTGGTGAAAGATTATCGAGAACTGTTACGTCATAGCCTTTGGCCATGAGTTTGAGTGCAACGTTCGAGCCGATGAAGCCCGCTCCTCCCGTGATCAATATGTTGTACATCGCCATACTCCCAGATTCATGAAATGTATTGAAAATTTCAAAGAACTATGTTAATATAATTATGAAAGTAACTTCTTGACAAAAGAAGTGACATGAAGATCGGTATAATCAGTCGTGTGACAACTGCTGGTATTGACAAAACGATCCACTCCGTTAAAATCGTGCCCTTCATAGATCCAAATATGCTCCGGAGAATAAAATGGCTCTTGTGCTAGATGAACATTATCTGTAATTACTTTTCTACCTGAACATATATTCTCAATAATCCTCATCGTATATCCGTTTTGTTCGTGATTACGGCAATCAAATACGGTAGAAGCTTCTAACAAATATCTCATCTTCGCCTCTGATGCCTTATGAAATGAAAAATGTCGAGGAAATATGCCTGAACACAACAATTTACATATAACTATAGGAGAGCAGCGGATATGATGCCTAAATTCAACATTGTTTTTCTTGCAATACTTGATAAATGCCATGAGGGTCTTAAAACGGTTCGAATGGCATACATTCCCCACAAAATAAACTATACGATTATTGTCCTCACAATGAGACCGAATATATTTGTCTATTCCAAACAACGGTAAATACCCTAATTTATAATCTGCTGCATCCTGATAATCAAAAGTCATTACTTTATCAAAGTAGGGAATATAAGGTCTGTAATCATGGGTAGCGATAGAATCCCAATTGTATAAAATGAATCGGGATTCCGGATGCATTTCTTTCAACCGTACCAAATTGGCGACCGACATATCATGTACTTGAATAAATAGGATAATATCGTAATGATTGTGCCGTTCTTTATCAAACAAACCAAGATGATATCGATCTTGTTTTTTCTGAAAAATCCTTGGAACAGCAGTATGGAGAATCCGATCGGATGTACTCATTAGTCTTAAGGGGTAATAGGTCACATCATAGCCCTGGCGTTCCATATTAACAATTATCTCTTTCGTATAATCGTAATAATCAATACCTATAAAAAGAATACGGCCCATAATTTATCTAACAATAATCAAATGTCTATAAAAAAGATTGACCATTAAGAATATCAACCCTATCCCAATTGCAACTACTTTAGCCATCCAAGAAGGTCTAAATGTATATATCACCTGCGGATACAAAACAATCTCTACCAAACTTAACAATTCACTAGCCCTATAACCCAACAACGGAATGAATGATAGGGTCGGAAACAAGAAAAGAGCTATCCCTTCAATTTTTATCAATAGTGGAAAATAACGGTTATGTAAACTAATTTGATCATATTTCCACAGCATATAGTAATACAAAATACAGCGAAACAAAAAATAAGGACTGAATAGATTCGCTACGGCATAACCATCTTCTCCTTGCTCTTGTAATTGTCGGTAAAGTTCCAATTTGGTTCGAATGTTTTCAATCGGAATATACGAAATAATATCCGTTGATATAAAACTTAATAGATATCCAATTGGAATGATACACCACCAGAAATACCGGCCTTTTACTGTTATTTGTTTATCGTTAAGGACACACAACGGCAATAAAAGGAGTGCGGAGTAATGAAAAAAGGATGCCAACAAGACCAATCCAATATATAAGAGACGTTTACGGTCTGCCAACGGCTTAATTGCTAACAAAAATAATCCTGATGCAGCCCCAGCCCGTATTTGTATCATATCATATAGAATAAACTGATTGGATATATAGATGACCAACGACAAAAACAATAACGGAGTCAATCTATTAATAGCATACATTTTACATGAAACCCCTATTCCTGCATAAACCAAAAACATCAGAATAGGGGCAGGATATAGGGCTTTCGTTAAATTGCAGATTAATCCAAATGACGGTTCTATGGTTGGGAAAGCCTCTGGCGAATGGAACATCTCCAGATACACTTTATAATCCCCAACCGTATTGCCATCACGCAACCCTGCAATAAGCACCATAAACACACCGACCAACGCATATAAAAACGTGAATTGGCGTGTCCGTTGTTCCGGCTCTATCAGGGCGAAGAGACAGCAAACGACAAATAATGCGCCGACAATACAAAGAGTATTCATCCGTTAATTTCTGCGGAAAAGACCGTATCCTTTTTTTAACCTGGAAACAATGCGCAACAATGTTTCTCTTTTCATCACCGTCTGCATGAGAACGATCGACGCTTTGGGGAATAACCAAAGCATACGTCCTTTGAATACCGACACGAGTTCATAAGCACAATTGTGCATATAACGATTTTCTACCTCCAAATAAA
>CASDSC010000193.1 GCA_949283215.1 uncultured Alistipes sp.
TGGCCACGCCGGGATACCTACATCCCAACTTGTTCCCTATCATTTTTCATTATTATCCGGACACATCGGACACGTTCACTCGATTTCTACACGAAACCGTCGTATCCTATATAAAAAAAACCGGCTGTTCTAAGACTGCCGGTTAAAAGAAGGGACGCGAACATAGCAAAAACCTACCCCCATAGACTTAAGACCAAAGAACCCGGTCTTAAAAAAGCTATTTATTCGCGTCCCGAATGTTCTAGTTTTTTATTTCTGCAATAATAAAATCAATCAGGAATCAATCAACATGTTTCCGAGATAAACCTATCACGTCCTCTCTCCGTTCATATTACACACCCGCGACGAGATTACTTACCACTCCAAGATAGGATAACGCCTCACATCAGCACTTGACACAATCCCGCTCAATAAACCGGCTCATACTTTCCATTTCATAAAAAATGGAGCGTTCTTAAGATTCAGTTTACAACAACTTTCGCCACAAAAGATACGAACTGGAAGCAAATATAATCATTTTTCTCAATTTTCATTACTGTCTTTCAAAAAAACGACACGGTCGAAATATGAGATAAACTATTTATATCCAGCCTCATTTTCATCTTATTCCACCCCCACCTTATCCAAGCATGCCTTAGGACCAATACCTACAATATCCGAATGGTTAACCGATCGATTTGGTGATTTTCATAGCGCAGAAATCGGGCCCGCACATAGAGCAGTGGTCTGCATCCCGATTGGGAATCATTTCGTGGTGGAACTTACGAGCCCTGTCGGGATCGAACGAGAGGTTGAATTGGTCGGCCCAGCGGAAATCATACCGTGCACGACTCATCTGGAGGTCGAGTTCGGCAGCCCCGGGGTGTCCTTTTGCCAGATCGGCTGCGTGAGCCGCAATTTTGAACGTAACGACGCCTTCGCGCACGTCATCACGATTCGGAAGAGAAAGGTGCTCCTTGGTTGTCACATAACAGAGCATGGATGTACCGAGCCATCCGATCATGGCCCCACCGATCGCGGCGGTGACATGGTCATACCCGGCACCGATATCGGTCACAAGCGGGCCCAGTGTATAAAACGGGGCACCATCACACGCCTTGACCTGCCGAGTCATGTTTTCTGCGATTTTGTCCATTGGGACATGCCCGGGACCTTCGATCATTACCTGCACATCATACTTCCATGCTTTCCGAGCCAATTCACCGAGGACATCCAGTTCTCCGAACTGAGCTGCATCGTTCGCATCGGCGATCGAGCCGGGACGCAAGCCATCGCCCAACGAGAAAGCGACGTCATACCGTGCCAGTAACTGACAAATTTCGTCGAAATGGGTATAAAGGAAATTTTCTTCGTTATTCAATTTCATCCACTTCGCCATGACTGAACCGCCACGCGAAACGATACCGGTTGTACGTCCGAGCGCAGCCGGGAGGTGTTTCTGCAAGATACCGGCATGGATGGTAAAATAGTCTACCCCTTGCTCACACTGTTCGACGAGCGTCTGATAATAGAGCTCCCAGGTAAGATTTTCGGCCTTTCCGCCGGCCTTTTCGAGTGCCTGATACAAAGGGACCGTACCGATCGGCACCGGAGTATTTCTCAGGATCACTTCCCGAATGGCGTGTATGTTTTCACCTGTCGAGAGATCCATTACGGTATCAGCCCCCCAGCGTACCGACCATAAAGCCTTTTCGACCTCCTCGTCAATTCCCGATCCGAGTTTCGAGTTACCGATATTTGCATTGATTTTGACCAGATAACGGTTACCGATAATCATCGGTTCGGCCTCGGGGTGACGGCGGTTGCACGGGATGATCGCACGGCCAGCGGCAATGTCATCCCGTACGATCTGAGGAGTAATCTTGTTGTTTTCGCAGCGCCCCATATTTTCGCGGATCGCCACATACTCCATTTCAGGGGTGATCATACCCTGTTTGGCATACCACATTTGGGTATGGAATTCTCTACCCGCGGGGTGCCAAGCCTCTCGCAACCGGGGTAATCCCTTTGCAATATCGGGTTTAAACCCTTCGACCGAATAAGGGCCGGTTGTATCATATAGCACTGTCGTACCGCCATTTTGCATACGCACTTCACGCATACCCACTTCGATGGGGTGCAAATGTCCTCTGACCGTAATTTTTCGGGAAGAGAAACGGCGGAAATCAAAAAGTGTTTCGTCCATCTGAGATTAAGGTTTACGACCGACGGAGGGGGCGTCGGTATTACATTAAGAATCAAATTTCCTACGGCGGCATTATCCGCTTCAGGTTCAATGGGTATCATCTCAGCCCCGCCAAGAGCGGAGCACCCCTACCAGATTCCCGTTCGAACAAAGGTACGCAAAAAAACGCAACCCCGCAATCGTCCCCAGGGCCCACCCACTCAGACCTATTAATAAAGCCGTTGACATGTCCTGATCGGCACACACTTTCATTTTATTCTCTCCATCATTATCTGTTCTTACCATGCCTTCGCACACCCATTACAACAGATGCATAATTTGATTTAGCCTCCAGCGTACGATACAATTTTTATCTCTCAACCTCGTGCACCTCACCACAACCTTCATCTTTACTCTGAGCTTTCATTCACTATACTATTTCTATCAGCTAACCCTCTCTATCAACCACATTTCCGTCACGCGCTTCCAGGGAAAAACAGAAGCCACACCATAGATTCCACGGAAATATATTATTTTAGCGGCATTATCTTTGTCACGATCACAGAGACTATTTTTCATTTTCAAACATACGCTCTTATGATAACTATCATTCATCATAAAACACACCATGTGGTCACCCGACTGAGTGCCATTTTCGTTCTGACGGTTCTAATCTTGGGATTGGGTATCAGGCCTGCCTCAGGACAGTCCACAGGTCCGGTTACATGGAATGTCTCGGCGCGCGACCTTGGGCAAGGTCTCCATCAGGTATTTTTCACTGCACGGATCACATCACCATGGCACATGTATGATCTCGGGCCATATGAAGCAGGAGGGCCCAATGCAACGACCTTCAGTATCGTGCCATCGTCTGATTTCGAGCTCTTGGGATCGGTTTCACCGGAGAATCCGCCGATACGAGTTGACGATCCGATCATGGGTATGGAGATCGGTTATTACGAACGCAAAGCGGTATTCATCCAAAAGCTCCGTTTAAAGAAACAGGGCGCTACATTCAAAACGACAATCGAATGGATGGTCTGCGACGATCAGAGTTGCCAACCGCCCGAAGAAGAGACCTTCACGCTTCAACTCACCGGATCGATATGGGATGGTACCTCCCCGCATCCGGGCAATCAAAGCGATTCATCGCGCCACTCCAACGGGCGCACCTCCAACCCCACAGATTCGTCTGACACAGGGATTGTAGGTTCATCCGGCACCTCTACCGGTGACACATCGTCCCCCACACAAACAGAGACCCCTGTAACCGAAAACCCGATATCCACACAAACACAGGATAGCCTCCCTTCGAATCCGCAGGGCACCCTCTCGACATCAGGGGCCATACATACCGACACTGACAACTCAAGTACTACAACCTCATCCACGCCCGTTGTTTCGTCCTCAACCACAACACAGGACGTCACGGGAGATGAAAGTACGCTTTCAACAACCAGTTCCACTTCAGACGATACCTCACGTCCACTGCGTCGGGGCCTTATCGAAGCGATCTTATGGGGTTTTGCGGCCTTGCTCACGCCTTGTGTTTTCCCGATGGTACCGATGACCGTCTCGTTCTTTTTGAAAGGGAGCGAGAATAAGGCCCGAGGACGTTTCCGCGCCCTGATCTACGGACTTTCGATCGTTGCCCTGTACACTTTGCCTATTGCAGCGATCATTGCGGTAACGCGATGGGTGGGCGGTGACGTGGTAACAGCCGACATTTTCAACTGGTTGGCCACCCACTGGCTTCCGAATGTAATATTCTTCCTGGTATTCATGATTTTCGCCGCTTCGTTCTTCGGAGCCTTCGAACTGACGATACCCAGTCGTTTGGTCAACCGCAGCGACCGGAAAGCCGACGGCAAAGGCTTAGGGGCCGTCTTCTTCATGGCCCTGACCCTCGTATTGGTCTCGTTTTCCTGCACGGGGCCGATCGTGGGTTCGGTGCTGATCCAGTCGACCTCGGGCCAGATTTGGGAACCGGTACTAACCATGTTGGCCTTTTCGGCGGCTTTTGCCCTGCCCTTCACCCTGTTCGCACTCTTTCCGTCCCTGATGCACAAATTACCGAAGAGCGGAGGGTGGCTCAATTCGGTCAAAGTAGTACTGGGATTCATTGAATTGGCCCTGGGACTCAAATTTTTAAGCGTTGCGGACCAAACCTACCATTGGGGCCTTCTCGATCGGGAGGTATACCTGGCCCTTTGGATTGTCATTTTCTCGTTGCTTGGGCTCTACCTGCTGGGCAAACTGCGATTCAAACACGACAGTGAAGTCCAACATCTTTCCGTAGGCCGCTTATTTTTAGCGATCATCGTTTTTTCGTTCGTGGTTTACCTGCTTCCGGGCATGTGGGGAGCCCCTCTGAACGGGATTTCGGGCTATCTGCCGCCCTATAGCACCCAGGATTTCACGGGGAGTACATCCAACGCCGCCACATCGTCCACCACGACACAACGGATCTCTGATTACGGACGCCCCAAATACAGTGATTTTCTCCATCTGCCCCACGGTTTGGAAGGTTTCTTCGATCTGGCAGAGGCAGAGGAGTACGCCCGCCGCGTCGGGAAGCCGCTTTTCGTCGATTTCACGGGACACGGCTGTGTCAACTGCCGCGAGATGGAACAACGAGTCTGGTCCGACCCGCGCATTCTGAACCTGCTGCGCAACGACTTCGTGATCGTGGCCCTCTACTCCGACGACAAGAAAGAGGTTCCCGAGAGTGAATGGATCGTCACACCGGGCGGCAAGACGCTGAAGGGACTGGGCAAGATCAACTCCTACCTTGCCCGGGAACGTTTCGGGGTCAACGCGCAACCCTACTATGCGATACTCGGAGCCGACGGCGAACAGTTGGTACCCGGACGGGGCTACGACCTCGATGTCGACGCATTCGTGCGTTTCCTCGAGTCAGGACTTTCGGTCTATAACGCTCAGCGCTAACCGCGATCCCACCGGCGGTTGATCTCAGGGCAAAATATTTCTTCGGAGAGGGGTCGAAGGAGAGCCCGATTTTCGTATCTTTAACTTTTGCAACCGGAGAGACGACACTGGATGCACATGCGCAGGACAAGCGCCGACGATACACGATCCCGTATATGATGAAAAAAATAACGATAGTGGGTCCTGCCTACCCGTACCGCGGGGGGTTGGCCTCGATCATGGAAATTCTGGCGCGGACGTTCCAACGCCGAGGCCGGGAGGTAACGATCAAGACATTCACGGTCCAATACCCGAGTTTTCTGTTCCCGGGGAAGAGCCAATATTCATCCTCACAGCCGCCGGCCGATCTGACGATCGAGCGGTGCGTCAATACGGTGAATCCGCTGAACTGGCTTCGTGTGGGCAATCGCTTGCGTCGCGAGCGTCCGGATGCGATACTGCTGAAATACTGGACTCCGTTCATGGGTCCCTGTTTTGGGACGATCGCGCGGCTCGCGCGCCTGAACCGCCACACCAAGGTACTGGTCCAACTCGACAATGTGATACCACACGAACACCACCTTACGGACACGCTGTTTACGCGCTATTTCATCCGGAGCGTCGACGGCTTCATCCACATGTCGCAACAGGTCAAAGCGGATCTTGATCGCTTCAATCGTCACCGACCTTCGCTTTTTTCACCCCATCCGCTGTTTGTCAATTTCGGCGAACGGGTCGCGCGGGAAGAGGCCTGCCGCCATTTAGGGCTCGACCCGACGGTTTCGTATGCACTGTTTTTCGGGATCGTGCGCGACTACAAAGGGCTCGACCTGTTGCTCGATGCGTGGTCGCACCTGAAAGAAGCGGGTCAAACATCAGGACGCAAGCTAATCATCGCCGGCGAATTCTATTACAACAAGGGGAAATACCTGGATCAAATGGAGCGTCTGGGGCTGATCGACGACATCGTACTGCACGACTATTTCATTCGCGACGAAGAGGTACGATACTTTTTTTCGGCATCGGATGTGGTGATCCAGCCGTACTGGAGCGCAACGCAGAGCGGGGTTACCCAGATCGCCTACCATTTCGAGTTACCGATGATCGTCACGGACGTGGGAGGGCTTGCCGAGATCGTACCGGACGGTGTGGTGGGCTACGTGACGCAAACGACGGTTGAAAGCCTGAGTGCTGCGATTGCACGTTACTGGTCCGATCCTGCGATCGGTGCTCGTATGTCGGTCAATATGCAGACCGAGAAAAAACGGTTCAGCTGGGAAGCCATGGCAGACCGTCTCGATGAGTTGTACGGGTTGGTCTCTCCGGCCGACCAATAAGCGTTCAAGCCACAGGATATTTTTCACAACACTTATCCACCCACCGCCCCAGCAACCAATAATTTTGTCACATTTAATACAATTATTATATACTAACCATAAAACGACAAAGACATGAGAACATTCGATCACATCGGCATTCCCACGACCGAACCCCAACCGAACGAAGAGTACATTGATCAGTTCAAACTTCATCTGACCGATTTCCGCAACAGCATCAATCAGGTGGAATACCTTCGTTTTGACGAGGGTTCATGTATGCCCGAACTGGTTCGCACGAAGATCCACATTGCCTACTATGTACCCGACATGGAAGCAGCCCTTGCAGGAGCAAAGGTCGTACTGGCGCCATTTCCAAGCGGCGACCATCTTTGCGCCTTCATCGAGGAAGACGGTATTGCCATCGAACTGATGCAGAAACTGGCGAATTAATACAGATCAAATCCGCCGGTATACATCCATCGCATCTGCGATTTCTATAGTAATTGACGAACATCCGTTCCATCTATCGAGGGACGGATGTTTTTCATTCGCTCATACCCTTTTCCTGCAGCGTTTTCACCTTTCACGCCCAATCATCCGTGACATACATTTGTCATATTTATGACAGTGACATGTCACTACATGACACTAAAATTTCCATACACTTACGAGCCTCTTTTTTAATCTCGCCACGAATTGTTATCTTTCCGGAGCGAAGCCCATTGCTTCCACTTTCGGCCCGCACTCAGGATAATGAATCTCAAAACCATATATCATCGTATTCAACACAACCGTTCTTTACCGATCGGTTTCCTGATTGTCATCATATTGGGGAGTGCCATTGCCCTGGAAGGCCGACGTGCCGACCAGATTGCCCGGACGATGAACCGGACGATTCTGTTCGAGTCGGGTCGTGACCGGTATGGGAGCGTACTTACCGAACTGCACCGTACCGAGCTGGCCACTCGTACCACAGCCCGATTCATTGCCTCCGACACCTTACCGACCGATGCCCATGCGGAGATTTTCATGCAGACAATCCTCCAAATGGATCCCAAGATCAGCAGCATCAGCCTCTTTCCCCTGCCGACTGGTATTCCACAAATCTATGCTGCACCAGCCGAAACACTCGAACAGAGACATCTGCTCCATTCGCTTCAATCGCTTTCAACCGCCCCCACCTCCGACACGACACCCGTCTACCACCTTCTTGCCTTCGGGGAAAACTACTATTTATGTATTTTACAACACGTTGCAGGACAAGATGGTCAAAAATTTCTACTCAGCCTCAACCTCTCTTTGGCTGGCATGCATACTTACTTCTCCGAACAGAAGAAGATCGCCAAAAGTTATATCACCCTGACCGATCATACTGGGTTGGTATTGGTTCATCCGGATACCGCATGGCTCGGGCGGACGATTCCACTCCACGAAGAACTCCAGCAACTCGGTCCCCTTCACGAATACGGGACTCTTCTGCCCCATAGCGTCTACTCTGACTTTCTCGATCTACCGGTCGACCGGATCTATTATGCACTTCCTTTTTCCCAAGAGCAACTCATTCTATCAGTCAGTTTTCCTCGTCTGGTTATTCAGGAACAAATCAATGATTTCCATCTACATACGATAATAATTGCCTGTTTAATCATTCTGTTGATCGTCTGTTTGCTCATCTTGGCACAACGCCGCTGGCGCAACGAATACCGTCTCCGCCAAAAAGCCGAACAGGAATCGACGCGTATGCATATACAACAACTGATCAATCAGATCAATCCTCATTTTCTGTTCAATTCGCTCAATTCACTGCATGCCCTGATCAATACCGATCCCCGTCTTGCACGCGAGTTCGTACTTAAATTATCGAAGGTATACCGCTACGTATTGGAAACCGGGCACACCGCATTGGCAACAGTCCGCGACGAAATTGCCTTTACGCGTCAATATTATTTTCTGCAAAAAATCCGTTTCGGAGACCAGATTGAACTATATATCGAAATTGCGCCAGAAGCCGAAGAACGAAAAATTCCGGCCATGGGCATCCAGACGTTGGTTGAAAATGCGATCAAACACAATCGAGCGACCTCAGAATCACCGTTAAGAATCGTCATACGGACCGACACCGATCGGATTATAATCGAAAATACATTCCAACCCCGCCAAGACTCCGACGAAACATCGCTCGGGATCGGCCTCAATCGTCTTCGTACCATATATCGCTTATATACGGACCGACCGGTCATCATACAACGCCTCGATGATCTGTTCCGGTGCGAACTACCTTTGCTTGACCGCGAAACAAATTGAGGATCTGCCGCGCGCAGTAATCAAAACTATCTGCCCCGCAGATACAAAGCGCTCATAATGAGCATATTTTGCTCTACAATACTTCTTTCGGCCCGAATTCGCGATAATCTCGTACGGCATTCACACCCTTAATTCGGGCATTCACTCCATTTTTTTTTGAATAATACGCACAAACCTCTATTCTTGCGCAAAGGCGAAATATGTATCTATCGAAAAATAAGATCATTCCATGAAATCTACCAAATCATTCTCCTTACTGATACTGGGTCTTGCCACCATATTGACAACCGCTCCGGTCGGTTATGCCGCCCGCACGACCCCCGATCCTTCGACCGTCTCACAAGATTCGACCTCGGCCGATACGACAGATTCGTCACACAGTCTATATGACGATCTGATGCAAAAGGCTGTACGCGACAGCGGCATGTTCGTCGTACATCGTCTCGACAAAGATTTTTATTTTGAGATACCCGACTCCTTACTAGGCCGCGACATACTGATTGTCAACAAGGTATCGGGAGTTCCTGCCGAATTGAACGACGCAGGACTCAACAAGGGAATGAATTACGAAAACAAAATGATCCGTTTCCACCAGGATACGCTCCAAAAGAAGGTGTGGGTCACCACGTTCGATCCGCGCATCACGGCTCCCGAAGAGGATGCGATCAGCCGGTCGGTACGTGACAATTACCGCGAATCGGTATTCGAGTATTTCCCGATCGAAACGTACAACCAAGACTCGAGTAGCTTGATTGTCAAGGTCAATAAAGTATTCGACGGTAGTGAAAAAAGCTTCAACAA
>CASDSC010000194.1 GCA_949283215.1 uncultured Alistipes sp.
CCTTGGCGGCCCATTTGCGTTCGACGAAAGAGACCATACTGCCTTCTCCACCCATGGCCTGGAATGTATCCCAGAAGGCCACACCGGTTTTTTGTGCAGCCTCTCTTTGTGCTCGGATCATTCCTCTGACAGCGGGCATTGTGACGAACTGCCCGTCCCGTAACGTACTGCGATCACCTACCCCCATGACCAAAATCGCCGCGTCCGGGAAACAGGTTTTGATGTAATCGATGATTCGGCACAAAGACCGCGAATAAGCGCTGTAATCGGTCACATCGGGCGATATGACGTTTAACCCGTATTCCAGGATGATCAGGTCGTACGGGGCTATTTTATTGATCTGATGGTTGATTTGTGTAGACGATACGAGCAGCGGAAGGCCGCTATTGCTTCTGACCGAGTAGTTGTCGACCGCGATACCGTTTGTACCTTCCAACATCATTCCATATCCGATAAAACCAGCGGTTTGGGTCAATGAGACGGCTACGGACTGGATGTCGCCCTTCACGGCGATCTGCTGGACATACGGGGCTGGATCGGGATAGAATACCCGTTCGATCGAGTCGTTTATTGTGAAACGAATCGCCGTGTGGCCTTCGTTGATGAAGAGCAGTCTGGCCACGGCACATTGTGCGATATGTTTACGGAACTTGCTGCCTTTAAAGGAGGTCGAAGCACCCTCGTAGGGTATGCTGATAGAGCCGGAGATGAAGAACCGGTGTTTGATAGAGTCAGGGACGGATTTGTATTGGATCAGGTTGTATGTTTCCCATTCCGAAGAAGTTTGATGTACGGTTTCGCGGTATTTTGCGACCGACGAGGAGAGTGGGACGAAACCAACGCCGATACCTCCGAATAAGGATTGAAATTTTTCTCTCAGATCGGCCGTGATGATATCACCTTCGATGAATGAATCACCCAGGACGCCGACCCGGACCGGACGTTCGTGTGCATGTTCGCGCAGTGCGTCATAAAACGGGGCGAGAGCCGTACCCGTTGAGTCGTAATCTTCGATAGCGATCAGTTTGAGTGTATCTTCGTGGGATATAACGGGTTGTTGAGGCGCGGCTAAGTTGGACTCGGGCGTATCGGAGGTCAAAGTCCATGTTTGACTGACTACGGTATCGGCGGGAGGCGGAACGAGACTGTCGGCAACGGGATCCGGGGTTTCGGCCAAAAACGTTGTATCGAAATATGCGTCTCCCATTGGCATCGGTTCTTCCTCGGCACCGATCAGGTCGGCAACGATATTTGCCCTTTTGAGTTTGATGGGTCCTATCTGCTGGGCGGGAATGTAGGCGACAGCCAGCAAGACGGCAATCACTCCGATTGTCAGAGCGAAGGCATGCGAAGTATAGTCTTTTTCCGGCTTGTTTTGTTTCATTTTGGTAAAAATCGAGCCAACCGGGCAAAGGTAATAATTTCCGGCGGGGGTTACACATGCGCGTGTGGAAATCGCAGGAAATATTTATTCCGGAGGTAGAATTTCCGTATTTTTAGACCGTCCATCGTGTTTGATCTTCAGTTATATCCTTTCATACCAGCCGCACGAATGCGCCCAGGTTTCGATGCTGTTACCTGAATTTTTCCGTTTTTGTGGAGATCATCCGGTTTTGGTGTTATGGGATGATGTTGGTTTAATAGCCGAATTGGGATCCTTCGACCTCGGAGACTTGAGCTCGTGATAGGCAGAGATTCTGCTGAGTCGTACAAGAAAACTTAGTTTTCGTTTTTCTCAGTACGTGCCTTTTGCTATCTTTGTTGAAAACGAACGATACGATGGGTTATTACGAAGAGAAACAGCGTCAGCTTGATATACGTTATATCCAGATGGCACGTATATGGGCCGAGAATTCTTATTGTGTCCGTCGCAAGGTGGGCGCGCTGATAGTCAAGGATAAAATGATCATATCCGATGGATATAATGGGACTCCGTCGGGTTTTGAGAACATATGCGAAGACGATCAGGGACGTACCAAGCCATACGTGCTTCATGCCGAGGCCAATGCGATTACGAAGGTTGCCAAATCGGCCAACAGCAGCGAGGGTGCGACTCTGTACATTACGGCGTCTCCCTGCATCGAATGCGCCAAACTGATTATCCAGTCGGGGATCAAACGCGTGGTATATTGCGACAATTATCATTCGATGGATGGTATCGATTTGTTGCGTCGTGTGGGGATCGAGACGTTACAAATCAATCTGGAGTAGATTAGCCTTGTGTGGTATTCTATCGCTAGGGTCTGAGAGTTTCCACTCGTTACTTATTTTACTGGAACGTTTTATATCATGACGTCCCCCTCAAGGACCATCGTGTTTTGTCAGGGGTCTTTAGAGGGCGGCGGTACCTTGTTACGATCTTTGGACTGGTGAGTTACAGGGGGCGTTTTTTTGTTTTACGGGAATTCGGCCGCCGTGTTGTGCCGGGCTGTAGTTTTGTGAAAAAAATCTATCTTTGCCCACATATCCGATAACAGACAATGATGAAAAGAGTAATAGGAATGGGCAATGCCCTTACCGATATTTTGGTTACGCTACCGGATGACACACTGCTCGAAGAGTTCGGTTTGCCCCGGGGAAGTATGAATTTGGTCGATGCGACGTTGCAAAGCCGTATTGCGGCTCGTACGTCGGAGTGTCCGCGAGCTCGTTCGCTAGGCGGCGCTGCGGGCAATACGATCCGAGCCATGGCCCATTTGGGTGCTGAGGTAGGATTCGTCGGCAAGGTGGGCAAAGATGAGACGGGAGATTTTCTGGAATCCTCGTTAGCGTCGTTGCACATTCGTCCCTATCTGTTCCGGGGTCGTTCTCAATCGGGTCAATGCGTGTCGTTGGTTTCCCGGGATGGTGAGCGGACGATGGCGACCTATCTGGGAGCAGCGCTCGAGTTGGAACCTTCCGAGTTGAATGGTGCTATATTCGAAGGCTTCGATTGTTTGTATGTCGAGGGTTACTTGGTCCAGAATCATGATTTGATTCGTAGTGCCGTAGAGTTGGCGCGGCAACGAGGATTACGCGTAGCGCTCGATCTGGCCAGTTTCAATGTCGTGGAGGAGCATCTCGATTTTCTGCGCGATTTGACGGCCGAATATGTCGATATTGTTTTTGCCAACGAGCAGGAGGCAGCTGTTTTCACGGGACATCGAGATCCGCTCCGGGCGCTTGACGAGTTATCGTCATATTGCACGCTTCCAGTTGTGAAGGTTGGGGCCGAGGGAGCATACCTTCGCCACGGGGATGAAACGATCCATACGGGTGTACCCACGGGAGTACGATGTGTCGATACGACAGGGGCCGGCGATTTTTATGCTGCCGGGTTCCTGACGGGAATGTGCGAGAATCTTCCGTTGCGTCAGTGTGGGACATTGGGTGCCTTGGTGGCAGCCCGTGTGATCGGTTTTGTCGGGACGACCATCCCTGACGCGACGTGGCGCGATATCCATGCCGATGCTGCTGCGGTCCGTGCCGGTCGTTATTTGCTCTGAGCCGATGGAAGGTTTACTCGAGTTTGGTTATTTGGGGCTTTTCATCGGGTCGTTTGTAGCGGCAACATTGGTTCCGTTCAGTTCCGATGTGTTGTTGGTCGGGATGTTGCTGGCCGGAGGCGATATTGTGTGGACAGTCGTGGTGGCTACACTAGGTAATTGGCTAGGGGGCCTCACCTCCTATTGGGTGGGGTGGCTCGGCAAATGGGAGTGGATCGAACGCTATTTCAAGATCAAACGCGAGACGCTTGAGCGGCAGAAAGCGCGAGTTGACCGTTACGGGTCATGGCTTGCCCTGTTGACCTGGTTGCCGTTTGTGGGTGATGTTTTTGCGGTAGCTCTTGGTTTTTATCGTGTACGCTTTCGTTCGACGGCAGTTTTGATGCTGGTTGGTAAAGGGGCCCGGTTTGTCTTCTGGGCGGTATTGTACAGTTACGGAGTTCAATTGTGGGGCTAGCCGAAGGACGAAATGTCGGTTTTATGAGGCTGTACCACTCTATATTTAGGGGTAGATTTATTGACGGAAGCGGGAAGTATCGGGAGAACCGATCCATTTTTTTAGCTTGTCTTGCCTTGCCAGATAGATGCAAGGCATTTTTGTTTGCCTTCTTTTGAGGATGTGGGCTTAGAACTGGAAGTAGATAAATGGTTGAATATCGGATGATTTGATTTGCATGATACCCCAAATGAGGATGGCAACCAACAGGGTCTGAACCAGTAGAGGAGTTCGCGTTACGAACCGTTCACCCCAATTTTCGCACCGATCCGGTAAGAGGTGTAGCAGGTATCCGGTGAGGATAAGAGCAAATACGGTACGGTATCCGATGAGGATATCGGGGATTAGTGAGGTGTCGAAATCGGTAAATATTTGCCGGATCATTTCCCATCCTGTTTGCAGGTCGGAAGCGCGGAAAAATATCCATCCGAGGCAGACGAAGTGGAATGTGATGAGAATGCCGATCGCACGGCGCCACCACGGCATTTCGCGGCCCAATGCCTTGAATGAGGGGAATAGTCCCATGATAAATTTATGGATGGCCAATCCGATGCCGTGGAGGCCGCCCCACAGGACGAATCGCCAAGCGGCCCCATGCCATAATCCGCCCAATAACATGGTGATCATCAGGTTTAAGTATGTACGGGTACGGCCTTTTCTGCTTCCGCCGAGCGGGATGTAAAGGTAATCTCTCAGCCAGCTCGAGAGCGATATATGCCATCGGCGCCAGAATTCGGTGATCGTTGCGGATTTATAGGGGGAATCGAAGTTTTTCGGGAAGTGGAAACCGAGCAGAAGTGCCAGGCCGATAGCCATATCCGAGTATCCCGAGAAATCGCAGTATATCTGCAGGGCGTAACCGTATACACCCATCAGGTTTTCGAAACCGCTGTACAACAAGGGATCGTCAAATACCCGGTCGACGAAGTTCAGACTTATGTAGTCGGATATAATTGCTTTTTTGAATAAACCGGCCAGGATCAGGAAGAGTCCCGTACCGAACATTGACCGTGTCACTACGAGCGGATTCTGACGGATCTGGGGCAGGAAGTCGCGGGCTTTGACAATGGGGCCGGCAACGAGTTGTGGGAAGAAAGAGAGATAGAACAGATAATCGATCCATTGTCGTGCGGGTTCGATCTCTCTTTTGTAGAGGTCGACGATATAACTGATCGACTGGAATAGGAAGAACGAAATACCTACCGGGAGGAATATGTTTCTGAATTCGAGCCAGTCATGACCGGCCAGATCGTTGGCGATGCTGATGAAGAAGTTGGTATATTTGAAATAGCAGAGTATGCCGAGGTCGATCGAGAGGCTCAGGATCAGCAGGAATCGGCGGATCCATTTTTTCTGGCTGATGTTCAGGAGGTATCCGATTGTGAAATCGGAGATCGATAGGCCGATGAGCAACAGGCAGTATATGCCGCTGGTTTTGTAGTAGAAGTAGAGAGAGAAGCATACGACGTAAATCAGCCGGAGCAAGACGGCCCGCCGCATGAACTGGTAGAAAAACGTGAAGCCCGCGAACAAAAATAGGAAGAGCCCGCTCGAGAACAGGATGGGATGCGCGGCATCGTATGTAAGCAATGTCGCCAACTTATCGAGAACGGGAGAGAAGTCGGGCATAAATGAGTTATTTTTGGATGTTCTGTTCCGATTCTGCAATCCGATTGTGGATAGGCCGGGAACTGTTTGCGGTGCCGGGTCTCGGGCAATATACCGTTTTCATCGGCTGAGCGTCCAGCCACGATGGCTGAACCCGGAAAGAACACACGCCGCAAATGTAACATATTTTCATCGGGATTTTCTCTATTTGGTACTTTTTGCGGAGTTTGCGGTTGAATTTCTTGTAAAAAGGGGATGTAAACAGTGGTATGCACGCGCAACAAGCATAATGCGTCGGGGATTCGGTTGCTATTTAATCGTATTTTTTCGTGACGAGTTTTTTGTGGCGACCATTTATCTCATGCCTTCCGGATATCGAGGAGTTCTTGTTCGCCGAATTACAGGGGGATAACTCCTCGTATTTCAGTTGATGCCCATCGGGTTCGGCGGTTTTGGATGACAGGATATTTCTCATTGGTAACTTTTGGGGGGCGGATAGGTGCATGTCCGCACATTTTCGTTACCTTTGTCCCGTTAAATGCATGTTATGGCACTGCTTCTTTGTATCGAAACTGGAACCGACACCTGTTCGGTGGCCCTTGCCCGTAATGGCAAACTTATATCGTTGCGTGAGAATACCGATGAACGCAATCATGCGCGCGATCTTGGAGTTTTCGTGGATGAAATCCTGCGCGAAAACAACTTGGATCCCGAAGAGCTCGACGGTGTGGCACTAGGACAAGGTCCGGGATCTTATACCGGGTTGAGGATCGGAGCGGCATTGGCCAAGGGTTTGTGTTACGGATTGCAAATTCCGTTGGTAGCGGTCAATAGTTTGGAGGCCTTGACCAGTGTAGCGCTTGAGAATTACGAAGCGGGAATCCTGGAGATTGACAATATCGATGAGGCGGCATTCTGTCCTATGATCGATGCCCGGCGGATGGAGGTTTATGCCCAGGTGTTCGATTCCCGGTTGCATCCGCTTACGGCCCCTGATGCTTATGTGGTGGGTCCGGACAGTTTTGCAGAGTGGATCGGACGGGGTGAGTTTTTGATTTTTGGGAACGGAGCGGCGAAATGTATCGAGACCCTCAATCATCCACATGTCAAATATGCCGAGGTCAATGCATCGGCGGCGGGTTTGGTGCGTTTGGCCCAAAAGGCGTTCGATGCGGGGCGTTTCGAGGATATCGCCTATTTCGAGCCGTTTTATCTGAAAGATTTTGTGGTGACCCGGTCGAAGAAAAAGTTGTTCTGAGTTGTCTGACGGTTTCGTATGTAGCGTCCCGGACCGCTTGTCGGTGCCGGGATTTTTATGTGTGCGGATTGACAGGTTGATGCTGCACCGTCTCTTAACATTTGGCGCGAGGGGGCCGCATATCCCCTTTTCTTGGAATTTTCAAGGTCTCAGGACAAGAGGTCGGCGACGGTGAATGTACTGCCTCCGATAAAGATCATGTCCAGGGGTGAAGCCAA
>CASDSC010000195.1 GCA_949283215.1 uncultured Alistipes sp.
AGAAGATAGGGTATAACTCCGTGTTAGAGTCCGTTTAATCATCTAAATAGGAAGAAATGTGTTGTTACAATATTTATTTTAGCCCTACGGGCGGGACAAAAAAAGTTGCTACATTTTTGGCGAAAGGATTGGCCGATCGTGTTTCGGACATTGATTTGACTGATAATCAGCAGGGGATTCAGTATCCTTCATTTACAGCAGATAATGTGGTGGTAATCGCCGTACCGTCTTATAGCGGACGTGTGCCAGTACCGGCAGTTGAACGGATTGCCCGGCTGTGCGGAAATGGAGCAAAAGCAATTCTGGTGGGTGTGTATGGCAATCGTGCTTATGAGGATACTTTGGTAGAACTTCGCGATGTGGTTGTGAAATCGGGTTTTAAAGTTGTAGCTGCAACCGCTGTAGTAGCCGAACATTCCATTGCCCGGCGATATGCTGCAGGGCGACCCGATTCTGAAGATTGTAAACAACTCTCGATATTTGCAGGAAAGATTCACGAGAAACTGGCAACAGGTCTCGAGAATGAACCCTCCATCCCTGGTAACCGGCCATATAGAGATGCAGGGAAAGTTGGTTTTGTACCCAAACCCACTCGAAAATGCAAGAAATATGGTGTCTGTGCACGCAAATGCCCCGTTGGTGCGATTGATTCTCAAAATTATGCGGAGGTAGACCGCGACAAATGTATATCCTGCATGCGTTGTGTGGCAGTATGTCCGCATAAGAGTAGAAAGATCAGTCCATTGATGCTGTTGGCTGCTAATCTCATGCTGAGAAAAGCCTGCTCTTCTCGCAAAGAAAATGAATTATTTTTGTAGTATGTTTCATTGTATCAAGTGTTTACATTAAACCTTGTGCCGCTAATGAGTAGTACTGAGAGTTGGGATATATAGGATTTTCATATTTTTTTGTTCAGTTGATACAATTTGGTAAGAAAGACTCTATATGAGAGGTAAATATTTTATATGCAGTATGCTGATATTGTTTGTGTTGATGGTAAGTGCGTGTCGACACGAACATTATCACATACAAGGTAATATTGTCGGGTTAACAGATCGAACGGTATATCTTAATGTATATGAGGCAACTATTCGGAAAATCGATAGTACTCGTATGAATCAAGGCCGTTTTGTGTTTGATATGCCTCCAATCTTGCCCGATATGGTATATATCAGTTTCGCAGATTACCCCAATTATTATATCCCATTAATTACTGAAGGTAGTAATATATATGTGTCTGGAAATCTGAATTATCCAAATGGGATTGAAGTCAGCGGTTCTCCTGCAAATGAGGATTTTAAACGCTTCAAAGATCAAATTGGTTGGTATGAAGTCCAACTGAGAACTATCGAACTCGAATTGGCTCAGAGAGATCCTAGTAGCGAAGATTCCACTATATGTCAGGAGCTTACTTATAAACGGGATAGTATTGCTCAGCTGGTCGCTTCGGCCCAGAAGCGTTTCGTACAAGCCAATCCGGCCAGCCTTGCCTCGGCATTTC
This sequence comes from uncultured Alistipes sp., assembly GCA_949283215.1. Classification (GTDB taxonomy): domain Bacteria; phylum Bacteroidota; class Bacteroidia; order Bacteroidales; family Rikenellaceae; genus RGIG1874. Next base: position 1,502 of record CASDSC010000195.1, read on the forward strand.
TTGTTGCAAGGCAGTTGACCGATTCCATGGACCGTCATACCGCCGACTCATTGTTGCGAACCCTTGATTCTACGATGATTAGAAATGCTTTCGTCGAGCGTTTGGTCCGCCATGTCAATCGATAATGTCATCATGTTAAAAATAGTGTCATAATAATGACAACAACATGACATCGTCCAGTAGCATAGTACCGATACGGTTTCCTCTTCTTTTTTCGTATATTCGCACTGCATAAAATCAGATTCATCCGATGTCGGAACAAAAAAAAGTTAGTTTCCACACCTTAGGGTGTAAACTCAATTTCTCCGAATCTTCGACTATCGCCCGACAATTCGAATCGGGCGGTTTCGTCAGGGTGTCGGATCGCGAACCGGCAGACATTTGTGTGATCAACACCTGTTCGGTCACGGAACATGCCGATAAAAAATGTCGAAATATCATCCGAAAACTGGTGCGGGAAAATCCAAACGCAATTATTGCGGTTACGGGTTGTTATGCCCAATTGAAACCCCGCGAGATCGCTGCTATCGATGGGGTGGATCTCGTCGTAAGCAACCAGGATAAAGGAGAGCTTTTCCGGCATGTCGTGCAACTCTCAAATCATCATGGTCCGGTTGTGTACGCTTGTCAAGCCGAAGAGTTGACCTCGTTTTTCGCAGCTTTTTCGTCCGGTGACCGAACCCGGGCATTCCTTAAGGTTCAGGATGGGTGCAACTACAAATGTGCTTATTGTACAATCCCTTACGCTCGCGGAGCCAGCCGTAACCCGCCAATCGCCGATATTGTCGCCGAAGCAGAACAGATTGCTGCCGGTGGCCAGAAAGAGATTGTAATCACCGGGGTGAATACCGGAGACTTCGGACGCACCACAGGGGAGCGGTTTATCGACCTGTTGCGGGCCCTGGATCAGATAGAAGGAATAGAACGGTACCGGATTTCGTCCATCGAGCCCAATCTGCTCACAGACGAAATCATTGACTTTACGGCCCAATCGACTAAATTCCAGCCTCATTTTCACATCCCGTTGCAAAGCGGAACAGACCGTATCCTTGGTATGATGCGGCGGAGGTACACTACGGCTACTTTCGCTGCGAGAATCGAGGCTGTGAGACGACGGATGCCCGATGCATTTATCGGTATTGACGTGATCGTCGGATTTCCCGGCGAAACCGAGGCGGATTTCGAATCAACCTACGCTTTCCTGGAGAGATTGAATCCGGCATTCCTGCATGTCTTCCCGTTCTCGGAGCGTCCCGGTACCCCGGCAGTCGCATTCGAAGGTAAAGTATCACCTGATATTGCGGCTGAAAGAGTGCAAAAACTCACCGATTTAAGCAATAAATTACATAAACGGTATCGCTTGCAACGGATCGGAACCGTCGCTCCCGTATTGGTGGAAAGCAAACGTCGGGGAAGTACAATGTATGGATATACCGATACATATATCAAAGTGGAACTTCCGTATGACCGGGAGCGAATCAACACGATATGTCGTGTAAGGCTTGACGAATGGCTCGATAACGGAGCTGTAAGAGGTGTGATTGTTGAATGAAATGTGCGGTTTTGACTCTTTTTTCACTATCTTTGTTTAGATATGGCGGAAAATTCGAAAATAGGGACTGTTAATTTACAGAACTTGAAGATTATTGTGGTCGGTGCAACCTCGGGAATCGGTCGAGCTTTGTATGGACAGTATATCGAGCGAGGATATCGTGTGGGGGTGGTCGGCAGAAGAAAACACTTGCTTGACAAAATGCAGTCGAATTATCCTGAACAGACTTTTTGTCGTGTGGCGGATATTGCCCAACCCGATGAGGCGAAGCACGCAATCGATGAATTGACCGCGGAAATGGGCGGAGTGGACCGCATTGTAGTTTGTGCAGGAACGGGAGAAATCAATCCGGAGCTCAAATTCGAAATGGAACTCCCGACTTTGCTCACCAATGTTATCGGATGGACCGCCGTGGTCGATCAGGCTTTCGCGGCACTCGAACAGCAAGGTGCGGGACACCTCGTGTTGATCACGTCGCTCGGAGGTTTGAGAGGTGAACCGTCGGCTCCGGCTTACAGTGC
>CASDSC010000196.1 GCA_949283215.1 uncultured Alistipes sp.
ATAGAGCCCCCGTTTTCGACTACCGCGTCGTCTTCGGAACACCATTTGGCCTACGGTACCGATTTCTTCTATGAGAGTACGGCATATCGGCCCCACTCACCTTATTCGGCCAGCAAGGCATCGAGTGACCATTTCGTAAGGGCTTACCATGATACCTACGGGATGCCGACGATCGTTACCAATTGTTCCAATAATTACGGGCCATACCAGTTCCCGGAAAAATTGATTCCATTGTTTATCAACAATATTCGTCATCGCAAGCCATTGCCCGTTTACGGTAAGGGCGAGAATGTGCGGGACTGGCTCTATGTTGAGGACCATGCGCGGGCGATTGACCTGATTTTCCACAAAGGCCGGATTGCAGATACGTACAATATCGGAGGGTTTAATGAGTGGAAAAATATCGATCTGATCAAAGTGATTATAAAAACGGTCGATCGTTTACTGGGTAATCCCGAAGGAGCGTCGTTGGATTTGATTACGTATGTTACCGATCGGGCAGGCCATGATCTGCGTTATGCCATCGACAGTACCAAACTTCAGAAGGAACTCGGGTGGGAGCCCTCGTTACAGTTTGAAGAGGGAATCGAAAAAACGGTGCGTTGGTATCTCGACAATCAGGCGTGGATCGATAACGTAACCTCTGGTGAATATCAGAAATATTATTCAGAGATGTATGGCAATCGCTAAATGATAGGGTGTTATGAGTTATACAGCAGAAATTATTCATTTGCCGAAGATCCTGGATAAACGAGGAAACTTGTCGTTTATCGAGGGTAAACATCATATCCCATTCGAGATTCGCCGGACCTATTGGATTTATGATGTGCCGGGCGGAGAGGTTCGTGGCGGGCATGCCTATCGTGATAATGAGGAGTTTGTTGTAGCGCTTAGTGGGAGTTTCGATGTGGTTTTGCATGATGGCATTCGGGAACAGCGTTTCAGCCTGAACCGCTCCTATTATGGATTGTATATTCCTAAAATGACATGGCGGATGCTTGAGAATTTTTCGACTAACGCGCTGGCGCTCGTTCTGTCATCGACTACCTACGATCCTGAAGATTATATTCGAGATTTCGATGTTTTCCTAACAGAAACACGCTAATGATCCACTCACTAACCGGATGGCGATACGTTTTCGCTGTGGTAATATTCTTACACCATTATTTGATCGACGGTAAATCGGCCTTACAAGCGGGCGGTACGATCGGGGTAACGTTCTTTTTCATTCTGAGCGGCTTTTTGCTCGCTTATGGTTATAAGGAACGTATACTGGCTCGTGAAATATCTTTTGCCAGTTTTTGGAAAAGCAGAGCGGTCAAATTGTATCCGCTACATATTTTGTGTTTTGCTGCCATATTCTTGTTTAGCATCCGCTCTTTTACCGTAACAGACCTGCCCAAAGCTGTCCTGAACCTGTTCCTTTTGCAAAGTTGGGTTCCGCTGTCCGATTATTATATGTCGTATAATGCAGTCTCATGGTTCTTGTCTGACGAGTTGTTTTTTTATCTGATGTTTCCGTTTGTTCTGCCACTTCTTTTAAACACTTCAGGAAGAAAAATTACTATCGGCGTCGGCATATTCGCGATCTTGTATGCAACAGCAGTGCTACTGATTCCTCTGGAGCATTACCATGCCTATTTCTATATCAATCCGCTTTTCAGATTTGCCGATTTCGTATTTGGTATTTTGTTATTTCGGTTATTCGATCAACGGAAACAGGTAGCGGTTGGACACGTTTTTTGGGCAGAAGCAGGAGCTATTCTCATGATCTTCGTTACCTTCCTCCTGTTTGACTATATTCCCAAACCGTACCATTATTGCTCTGTTATTTTTTGGGTACCTATAGCAATATTAGTTTATGTATTTGCAAGTACTTCATTATCAGTAAATTACCCCTACCATGCCCTACACCTCCCGTCGCCCCATGTGCACACAACATATTATTCAAATCAACGGAACTTCGCCGCAGAAACGTACAGTTCCAAACCGGGCGGAAAGGTATCTTTTCGCAGATATTGTCCAGTCATGCTATGCGGTTGTTCGGTGAAGCCAGTTTCTGCTTTTATCTTATTCATCAACCATTTATTTTGGTCGGACGAGCTCTCGCGGCCAAAGTTGGACTCGATACAAACAACCTGCTGGCCATGCTCGTTTTTCTTGTACTAACTACGTTTTTCAGTGTGATTTGTTTAAAATATATCGAACTCCCCATAACCCAATGGTTAAAAAGCAAACTTTCATAATATCATGCATAAATCCGTATATGATTGCTCGATCATAGAGTTGCCACGTATCGAAAATACAAAAGGGAACATCACTCCGGTACATGGAGGGATTAACCTTCCTTTTGAGATAGCGCGGGTATTCTATCTGTACGATATTCCGGGAGGAGAGGCTCGTGGAGCGCACGCACATCGCGAATGCCATCAATTTCTGGTTGCGGCGAGCGGCAGTTTTGAGATTGTACTCGATGACGGGTATAATAAACGAACGGTCACGCTAAATCGGCCCTATTTCGGTTTACATATTCCGCCGGGGATATGGGCGGCCGAGCAGGGTTTTTCTTCAGGGTCGATATGCCTTGTCTTGACTTCCCACGTATATGATGAGGCCGACTATATCCGTGATTATGAAACATTCATCAATTATACCCGTTATGGAACCAAGTAAACTCGGATCCTATTTTGAGGAGTTCGTTGTCGGAGAGACTGTCGAACACGCACTTTCGAAAACCATTTTTGAAAGCGACAACAATTTTTTCAGTATGTTGACCATGAATCATCACCCCGTGCATACCAATATGGATTATGCACGTCGTAATCAGCATGGACAGCTATTGGTTGTCGGCACATTGGTTTTTTCATTGGTCGTTGGAATGACCGTTCCCGATATCAGCGGAAAGGCGATAGCCAATTTGGACTATGAAAATATCCGGCATTTAGGTCCGGTCTTTGTCAATGATACGTTGTATGCCAAAACGACGATCCTTGATAAACGGGAATCGAAATCCAAACCGGATCGAGGCATTGTTTATGTCGAGACTACAGGATACAATCAACATGGCGAGGCGGTGATCAGTTTCCGTCGACACGTTCTCGTCAAAAAACAAGCATAATCATGGATCATTTATTCCGCAGTTTGATGTTTGTTCCGGCCCATAATGACCGGTTGATGAATAGCGCCACACGTGTGGATGCCGATGTTTTGCTTCTTGATATCGAGGATTCGGTTCAACCCGTTGCTAACAAACAAAAAGCGCGTGATAATATTTTGCAGTATTTGTCCGAAGGCCGATTCCGGGGAAGAGTGCTTTATCCGCGAGTCAACGATCGAGAAAGCGGCGAACTGTTGCGCGATGTCTATCAATTGACCGTAGACGGCATTGCGGGTTTCATGTACCCCAAGAGCAAAAAGGGCGAGGATGTCTACTTTTTCGGCAAATTGCTGGAGACTATCGAATATGAAAAAGGATTTCCGATCGGTACGTTTAAAATTATTCCGCTGATAGAGACCACGGGGGCTGTCATGAATATTCAGGACATTTGTAATGCATGTCCCAATCGGGTGACAGCGGTTGCTTTCGGCTGTGAGGATTTCGTCACAGACCTCGGGGGGAAACATGATCCGGAAGGACAAAGTATTTTCACCGCCAGGGCTCAAATTGCGATGGGAGCCAAAGCCTGCGGGGTCATACCGATCGATACGGTCCATATTCGAGTTCATGATCTCGAAGATCTTGAGCGTAATTTGATTTTATCTAAAAAATTGGGCTTTGAGGGAATGCTTGTCCTTAATCCTAAGGAATTGCCGTTGTGCCATCGTTACTATTCACCCGATCCTGAGGAGGTCGCATGGGCAGAAGAGATGCTCGCGTTGGCAGAGGAAGCCAAACAGGAAGGCAAGGGGGTGGCGCTCAAAGACAATAAATTTATCGGCCCGCCCATGGTCAAAATGGCTCGAGCTATCCTGGAAAAGAACTCGCTGATTTCTCATAAAAAAGATCAACAATTCTGACCGATAGAATTAATGAATGCAATCAATACATATCCATTTTCTCCATCAATGCACTATGATGAAGAAAAATTGTGACGCATGACGTATCAATTTTCATGCTCTTAGATTAGGTAAGAGCAATCTTGCGGATTCCGTCGGCAGTTTTATTCGGATAGCATGTAGCGATTGTTCCTTTCTATGAATCTGACGAGTCCTATACTTAGTTCCTAATGAGGTGATATGACTTACCTTGTGGTTAAAAAAGAGAATGTCCCGATTGAGTAAACGTATAATTAGCATATGGATAAAAAAGTAATTAGTATCGGAGGCGAAGGAAATGGGGGCGTGATCGCCGCCTGCATCGAAGACAACCGTCGCCGTTTTGGAGACTTGGAATGGAAGGTCGCCGGTTTTGTCAATGACTATGAAAAACAAGTATGTGGTTACCCTGTACTTGGCGGAACAGATGATGTGCAGGAGTTGCTCAAAAATCCCGAATACTATTTCATGTGGGGGATCCATATGATTGGCCGTAATATTTTGACCGAGAAGACGTTCCGTAAGGTGAATATTCCTCGGGATCGGTTCGCGACGATTGTTCATAAGACGGCTTTTGTAGCCGACAGTGCTGTGTTGGAGCCAGGGGTCTTTGTCATGTCCAATTGTTATGTCGGTGCACAGGCACATATTGGACAATGTTCTCTGATGATGGCCAATTCTTTGATTGGACACAATACGACCGTAGGTCCGCTCTGCCATTTTTCCGTGGGTTCGATTACGAGTTCGTATATTACGATTGGGTTGTGTTCTGACGTTACCCTGGGTGCCAAGGTGATTGAAAAGGTCAAAATTGGTAATTTTGCAGTAGCTGGAGCAGGTAGTCTGGTTACGCATGATATTCCGGATTACGAAATTCATGTGGGGACTCCGGCTAAATTTATGAAACGTGTTCGGGAAGACTAAACGCTGGATTATGGTTAAATTTCTGGATTTACAAAAAGTGACTGAGAGTCACGGGGCAGAGATCCGAGAGGCGGTAGATCGGGTTGTCCGTTCAGGCTGGTATCTTCAAGGTCAGGAGAATGCGCAATTCGAATCGGATTATGCCCGATATATTGGTACCCGCCATGCTGTCGGAGTGGGTAATGGTCTGGATGCGTTGATCTGGATCTTTCGTGCGTATATCGAAATGGGAATCATGCAGCCGGGCGATGAAGTGATCGTTCCTGCAAATACCTATATCGCATCTATCCTGGCGATTACGGAGAACGGCCTGACACCTGTTTTGGTTGAACCTAATCTGTCGACATACCAGATCGATGATTCACTGATCGAGCGGGCAATCACGACTCGTACCCGGGCTATTCTGATCGTACATCTGTATGGCCAATGTGCCTATACCGAGCGAATCGGTGAATTATGCCGGCAATATAACTTGAAACTGGTTGAGGATAATGCACAGGCCCATGGCTGTCTTTATCACGGTCGGCGGACCGGATCGCTGGGCGATGCCGCCGGACATAGTTTTTATCCGGGCAAGAATCTCGGAGCCTTGGGTGATGCCGGAGGAGTTACCACGGACGATGATGAGTTGGCGGCTACCGTGCGAGCACTCGCCAATTATGGGTCAACCCGAAAATATGTATTCCGATATACCGGACGTAATAGTCGACTTGATGAGATCGAGGCTGCTGTACTCGATGTGAAACTGCGTTATCTGGATGCGGATAATGCCCGACGTCAATCAGCCGCAGCTTATTATCTTTCGCATATTAAAAATCCGAAAATCACGTTGCCGGTCCTGACCGATCCGACCTCACATGTTTTTCATATTTTCCCGATTCGCTGTGCCGATCGGGATGTACTACAGCAGTACTTGTCTGATAAGGGCATTCAGACGATTATCCATTATCCGATTCCTCCGCATAAGCAGGAGTGCTACCGGGAGTGGAATCATCTGTCATATCCGATCACGGAACTGATTCATCGGGAAGAATTGAGTTTGCCTATGAGTCCTGTCATGAGCGAAGAAGAGCTCCAATATGTCGTAAAAACGATCAATGAATTTTGATGTCCCGGTTTGGAGCGTTGAAAGATTTAGCCAGTCGGTTTTTTAAATCCGAGATAGTTAAGGTTTTTTCTCTCTCGTCGATTGCCACACTGGTCAAAATGCTGACGGGCCTGATTAGTACCAAGGTGGTAGCGGTACTGATTGGACCCAGTGGCGTAGCGTTGTTGGGCCAGTTGAACAATTTGGTGTATATTGTTCAGTACCTGGCCAGTGGGGCCATTAACAATGGTGTCGTCAAATACGTTTCCGAGCACAAAGGATCAGTCGGTAAGGTGCGAACCTTATTGACCAATGCATTGTTCATTACGGTTGTATGTTCGCTCGTATGCGGTATCATTATGATTGCATGCCACGGGATGTTGAGCCGTTGGGTCATGTTGTCCGACGAATACGGTTATGTTTTCGTAATTTTCGGGCTGACAGTGATCCTGTATGCATTCAATATGTTGATGATATCAATCGTCAACGGATACAAGGAATACAAGACTTTTATCCGGATCAATATAGCGAATAGCGTAGCAGGGCTTCTATTTGCTGTGGTCCTGACGCTACTGTACGGTTTGCCCGGTGCGTTGATCGGGGCTACAACCTATCAGAGCGCAGTATTTTTTGTTACGCTATATATGGTTCGTCGGAAGCCCTGGACTCGGTGGACGTATTTCCGTGGGAAAATAAACCGGCATATTATCAATAATTATTTGAAATATGCCTTGATGACC
>CASDSC010000197.1 GCA_949283215.1 uncultured Alistipes sp.
AGGTAGTCTGTATTCGACGATACGGCACTCAAATTACGACCGCCGTGTAACTCGATCAACGCTTTGAGTTGATCACGCGAATGACGGTCAAATGTTCCGGAGATCACGAAACTCAATCCGAACAACGCGTCGGACAAACGATCGGCCTCAACCGTCCTCATCTGCACCCCCGCCGCGCTCAAACGCTCCAGGATCGAACGATTCCGTTCATCGGCGAAAAACGCCACAATACTGTCCGCAATCTTTGCCCCCACCTCGTCGGCCTCGACCAATTCGGCCACTGACGCCGCCGCCAGCGCATCCATGGTACGGAAATGAGCCGCAAGATACTTTGCCGTCGTCTCCCCCACATACCGCATACCAATCGCAAACAACACGCGTGCGAAAGGCACCTGTTTGGACTTTTCAATACTGTCCACGATATTTTCCGCCGACTTTTCGCCCAAACGGGGCAAGACTTCGAGTTGTTCTTTCCGCAGATCGTACAAATCAGCGACATCTTTCACCAGACCCACCTCCCAGAGCAGTTGCACGGTCTCTTCACCCAACCCGTCAATATCCATCGCCTTACGGCCAATAAAATGGACGATTCGTCCTATGATTTGAGGTGGGCAACCATTCTGATTGGGACAGTAATGTTTGGCTTCGCCCTCATCTTTTACCAATTCGGTTCCGCATTCGGGGCAATGAGTAATATATCGGAACGGGACACTACCATCGGGCCGCTGATCGAGAGCGACACCCGTAATTTTGGGAATAATCTCGCCGCCCTTTTCGACATACACCATATCCCCCAACCGTACATCAAGCAATGCAATCTGATCGGCATTATGCAGCGAAGCACGCTTTACCGTCGTTCCGGCCAGCTGTACCGGATCGAGGTTGGCCACAGGCGTCACGGCTCCCGTCCGACCGACCTGAAAATCGATCGACCGTAACCGAGTCACAGCTTGCTCAGCCTTAAACTTATAAGCAACAGCCCAACGTGGGGCCTTTGCCGTATTTCCCAAACGGGCCTGCAATGCATAATCATTGACTTTAATCACGACACCGTCCGTATCGTAAGGTAACGTACGCCTCAACAGATCGATCTCATTGACATATGCTTCCACCTGCTCCAGGCCTCGACACAGGCGCATGTGCTCCGACACTTTGAACCCCCACTCTCTTGCTTTCTGCAAATTCTCGTAATGAGAAGCAAAAGGGAGTCCTTCGCCTTGCAGCGCATACAGATAAGCATCGAGGCCACGGCGAGCCACCACGGCAGAACTTTGCTGTTTAAGCGTACCGGCAGCAGCATTACGGGGATTGGCAAAAGGAGCCTCACCGATCTCCTCCCGTTCGGCATTAAGCCGACTGAATGACGCATGAGGCATCAGGATCTCGCCCCGAATCTCGAATACCGCGGGATAGTCCTTTCCTGTCAGAATCAATGGGATCGAGCGAATAGTGCGCACGTTGGCCGTCACATCGTCACCAATCGTACCATCTCCGCGAGTCGATGCCTGCACCAAACGTCCGTTTTCATATGTCAAACTAATGGCCGTACCATCGAATTTAAGTTCGCAACAAAACTCTACTTCACCGACCTCTTTTTCCACACGCTGGGTAAATTCTCGCAGTTCATCGATCGAATAGGTGTTCGAGAGCGACAACATCGGATAACGGTGAGTTACTTGCCGAAACTCACTGGTAATATCACTTCCTACCCTATGTGTCGGCGATGCAGGATCGTCATATTGAGGATACTGAGTTTCGAGTTCCTGTAAAGTCCGCAACAAAACATCATAGTCGTAATCACTGATCAACGGATCATTGAGCACATAATAGCGGTAATTATACTCATTGAGACGCCGCCTCAGTTCTTCGATTTTTTCTTTCATCGCACGCACGGTTTTGACGGATAAAGATACAAAATTTGACGGGATCACCGCTTCTCATTCGTTGTAAAACAAATCCACCACGAGCCGATGCAATCGGGCACTCCCTCGCCATACCACCATTCCAGCAAAAAAAAGATAAAAAAAGTCACATCACTGTCTTGATTTACAAATTTTGTGTATACTTGCAGAAATTTTTAAGTACACAATGGCTACGGAACATAAGACGAAAAAGCGAATAGTAACGAGCTACAAGAATCTGTCGGAAGAGTTGAAAGAGGAAGTAAAACGTCAATATCCTAATGGATATACCGACAGTATGCTGCGCATCGACAAAGGTCCCGGCGACTTTTTTTATGCGATCATGTTGGAGACTCCAGATACGAGTTATCTGATCAAAGTCGATGTAAAAATAGACGACGAAATACCTGAGGACGACGACGACAAAGACTATTACGATGACGATATCAAAGGAGCAGATGATTTGGCGAATGCTCCGGACGATAGTGACGAAGATTAAATTTGTTCTACATACACCCTGAATGACCCTGTACTTCTACAGGGTCATTTTTTTAGAATTCTCCTCTACCGTATCCTCTCTGCATAAAAGCGTAATTGGTACGATATATGCGTAACGCAATAATATAGCCCATTACGCCATGCCGCAACAAACTCATCGATACTCCAATCACGAAATTACCGTAATTTGGAAACCCAGCCTGTGTATCCACTCGGGGCGGTGCCTCGATTTACCAACCGTATTTCGGCCCGGGCAACATCCTTGGATCGACATGAATGGCGGTACAACAGACCAAATCATACGTGCCGTTTTACGCTGCCCAACCGGTGCACTGACCTATATCCGGAACGACATATTCACTTCTGAACCATCAAGTCAGTTTTCTGCAGCACAAGCCCCTCCTTTCCCCATCGATTCCCCTGACACGACAAAAGTTCCCAAAGGTGTTTTCCCCCCTCAATCGACCATGAATGGTTCAGAAATCCGAGTTCGACAGGATGGTCCAATTCTGATTTCTGGGAACTTTCAGATATTCGACACATCAGGTCATGAAATAAAAACTCTAAAAATGGTATCTATCTGTCACTGCGGACACACTGCCAGCCGTCCATTCTGTGACGGATCACATTTTCACCTTGAACACAAAGAGAAGTAACATTACACATAACCATATAAACTATTGCAACCATGGACAACAAAACCACACAAGACCAACCGACGCGCCTCGAAGTAGCCACGCCAGGTCCATTGACCGTCAAAGGATGTTTTACCTTAATCGGAGCTGATGGCAAAGAGATTCATCTCGATGAGAATGCAAAAAACCACGGGATACATCTATGTATTTGCGGCCGGTCAAAACATAAACCCTTCTGCGACGGTTCACATAACAAAATTTGACCATTCCGTTGCATGCCTCATTTAATAATATGAAAACAAAAAAGAGAGCTGCCTATTGCTAGGCAGCTCTCTTCATTTTCTATATGGCAGTTAGTACTACCAGTTCAGAATCTTCTTGAAATCGTAGGTTTCAGGATCAGCGACATATGCTTTCGCCTTCTCGTAATCGGCCGGGGTAATGTACGACAAAATATTGTCGATAACCGATTTGAATTTATCTGAAGTAATGTCAACCAAACGGGGAGGGATCTTACCCGTAGTAGGATCTTGCAGATCTTTGAGATAGAGCGGGCTCACCTGACCGGTCTGATCAGCATAAACCATACATCCGGTCTTACCTTCGCTGAACAACTGATAAACGCCCATACCCAACATCGTACAATATACCAAATCGAAAGCCACCGGAGTCTGGCAACGAACCTCGTAACCGATCTCAACCGGACGCGATTTTACCTTAATCTTAAGCTCTTTCAACTTATTCTCGATCATTTCATTGAATATATGAGCTTTAGATACTTTACCCAGTTCAGGGTGACCATGTTCGTCATACGAGAAGTGGATACCCGACTTTTTGATCTCCTCATCGCTCAATTCATGGAATACACCTTCTGAAATGATTGCAGCACCATAATCCATACCCATGATCTTGCGTTTGATAATCGAAGAGATCACCAGATTGACGATCTTGTCAACGGTAATGGTCGTTTTATTGAACATCTCGGGGATCACAATCATCGGATAATGGCAGGCTGTACCGATACCGAAAGCCAAGTGACCGGCAGAACGGCCCATTGCAGCCAATACAAACCAGTTTCCGCTGGTACGAGCATCGACATAGACTGTACGACCGATCGTTGCACCCTTATCTTTAGCCGACTGATAACCGAAAGTCGGCGTGCCGTTCGGCAGAGGGAGGTCATTATCGATCGTTTTCGGCACATGAATATTGGCGATCGGGTATTTCTTTGCTTCGAGGAACTTCGCAATACGGTTAGCAGTCGAAGCAGTATCGTCACCACCCACCGTCACGAGCAGCTTAATGTTATTCTTAGTGAAGAACTCAAGATTGAAATCGTTCTCGAAGTTGGCATCGGTCGGTTTGAAACGGCTCATTTGCAGATACGAACCACCACGATTGAAGATATCATCAGCCAAGAAATAATCGATATCGACCGTGCGGGGCGACGGATTGAACAACCCGGTATACCCCTCGTGCAAACCGATCACACGGAAACCTTTGTTCAAAAACGCTTTAGCCACACTACCCACAACGGTATTCATTCCAGGGGCGGGACCTCCACCACAAAGAATAGCAATTGCTTCGTTCATAATTTAAGTTTTTTATAGTTCGTTAAAACACTAAAATCTCTTTTTCTCGACTTAACGGCATACATCCGATTCACAAGCTGCGACTATACACGATCTGCTTTCAAGCGTTCGGCCATCGCTATACCCAATTTTTCACAAGCCGCATATTTTGCTGCGTCAGGACGTCCTTGAATTTCAACGGCAGGGCATACTTCCTCCCACCCGATTTCACCAGCAAACTTCTGCAGATTACGCACACCGCCACCATTCCAACTGTAACTACCGAACAACCCGAGATACCGGTTCTTAACCCCCATATGCAGCAATTCGCGACACAACGTCTCCATCGGAGGGAACATCTCCGTATTGTACGCACAACTGCCCAACAATACGCCCTTGTATTTCCAGATATCGTTGATCAAATACGAAATGTGCGTCTTCGACACATCATGCACACGAACGCTCTTGATGCCTTGCGAAGCCACGATATGCGCAATATAATCCGCCAACCGGGCCGTATTGTTGTACATCGACGCATAGATCACCACCACACCTTCTTCCGCTTCGTACCGGCTCCAGCGATCATACAATTCTACTACCCGCGCTGTATTGGTACGCCATACGGGTCCATGCAGCGAACAGATCACATCGATCGGATAACCAGACAGTTTAGCAAATGCCTTCTGAACCATTCCGCTGTATTTTCCCACGATGTTCGAGTAATAGCGGCGCATCTCATCCTCATAGAAAGAGAACTGCGTCTCATCGTCAAAGACTCCACCATCGAGCGTACCGAACGTACCGAATGCATCGGCCGAGAACAACACTCGATCGGTCTGATCATACGTCATCATCGTCTCAGGCCAATGAACCCACGGGGTAAATACAAAACGCAACTTATGATAGCCCAAATCGAGCTCCTCGCCGTCGCATACCTCCTGGATATTGGACGTAACTGCCGGATAATAACTCGTCAGAATCTTGGTCGTGCGTGCATTACCGATCACCCTCACGGCCGGCCAACGGCGCACGATCGTATCGATCTCCCCCGAATGATCGGGCTCCATGTGATTGATTATCAAATAATCAAGAGATTTACCCCCCAGCAGAGATTCGATCCGCTCAAGATATTCGCCGTCGCTGCCCATCTCCACGGTAT
>CASDSC010000198.1 GCA_949283215.1 uncultured Alistipes sp.
AAAGCCAGAATCTCGCGGATGCCCGGATCGGTCGAGTCGGTCAATTCAACTTCCCATGTGACCAGCTTCTTGTAGATGCCTGCCCAATCGGCGAAGGTCCGGGCTGTGCCGAACGAACTGGCGATTTGGCCAAACTCGTTCCGGTAATCGGCGGTTGATTTCTCGGTCACCAGTTGCTGTTGGTGGACGTTCTTCTTTATGGAAAGCAATACCTGGTTCGGGTTGACCGGTTTGATCAGATAATCGGCAATCTTCGACCCTACAGCCTGGTCCATGATCCGCTCCTCTTCACTCTTGGTCACCATGATAACCGGAGTGTTGGGGCGGATCTCCTTGATCAGCGGCAACGTCTCGAGTCCTGTCATACCTGGCATCATCTCGTCGAGGATGATCAGATCATACAGGTTGGTTTTGACCAATTCAATGGCATCGTAGCCATTGTTGCAGGTTTCGACTTCGTAGCCTTTGCCCCGAAGGAACAACAAGTGGGGCTTGAGCAGGTCGATCTCGTCATCGACCCAAAGAATATGTGCATCGTTCATTATCGTTCGATCTTATATGGCGCAACAAAAAGCGCCCTCGTTTAAAATAAAATGCAAAAAGTGGGCAATTATTGCGTAACGAATGCCCGCAAACCATTCAGTAAGTCCTCTTATCTCTTGTAAAGTTAGGTTTTTTTTGTGGGCTGTCCAATTTTTATCAGACTTATCCGTCTGTACGGCCCGTTTTTTGTCGCCGCTCGTGCGAAGGTCGCCGCCGCGGAATACGTGGTGTTTAATGCCGAAAAGATGAATGTCGCAATCCATGAAAATCATGGACAAGTTTTGTGTAAAATCATCTGCAGTGAAAACAATAATTCTCTAGGAGAGACGTTTATCGTATTGTAAACTGTAAAAAATATTGGGCATGACTTGCAGTTTATCGAAATAATCCAGTATATTTGCAATTCATTTGTGGGTAAAGATTATCAATTCTAAAATTTTACAGATATGACTAAAGCGGATATCGTTAACGAAATCTCGAAAAACACCGGCGTGGAGAAGGCTCAGGTGCAGCAAATCGTTGAGGCTTTCATGGAAAGCATCAAGGACGCGATGATCGCCGATAATAACGTTTACCTGCGTGGTTTCGGTAGTTTCATCATCAAACAACGCGCTCAAAAAGTCGCTCGTAACATCTCTAAAAATACGACTATGACCATCCCGGCTCACAAGATCCCGGCTTTTAAACCCGCCAAGAGCTTTGCCGTAAAAGTGAAAGGTCTCAAATAAATTTTTAATTTTTACTTAAAACCTAACTGTCATGCCAAGCGGTAAAAAAAGAAAAAGGCATAAAATGGCTACCCACAAACGGAAGAAACGTCTCAAAAAGAACCGTCATAAGAAAAAATAGGTAGCACGCCATTTTATGGCTCCCGATTGATAAACCTAAAGAACCTCCCGTGGCTCTTTAGGTTTATTGTATTACGCCAATGTTTATCTAGCCGCAGGAATTCCTTGGATATTCTTTGCGGATTAGCTCATAACTGCTGATGAACAAGGAACTTATTATTCATGTCTCTCCGAATGAAGTAACCATTGCGCTGGCCGAGGACAAGCAACTCGTCGAACTCAACAAGGAACAGCGGAAAACCGGTTTTGCCGTGGGGGACATTTATCTGGGCACGGTCAAGAAAATCATGCCCGGGCTCAATGCCGCCTTTGTCAACATCGGTTACGATAAAGATGCGTTTATCCACTATCTCGACCTGGGTCCTCAATTCGCTACGCTACACAAATTGGTCGGCAATCTTGCTGCTCACAAGCAGACCCCGCGGTTTGAACATCTAAAACTCGAACCCTCGATCGGAAAAACCGGTAAAATTTCGACTTATATCGCTCCGGGGGAGACGATCCTGGTACAGATTGCCAAAGAGGCCATATCTACCAAGGGTCCAAGATTGACTGCCGATATCTCGCTGGCAGGAAGGCATGTAGTGCTGCTCCCTTTCTCGAACAAGATTTCGATCTCGCAGAAAATTAAATCAAACGAGGAGCGAAAACGGTTGAAACGTATCGCCGAAGAGAAATTGCCTCCCAATTACGGCCTTATTATCCGCACAGCGGCTCTTGGGAAAAATGATGAGGATATCGAGAACGACATTAACATGTTGATCGACCGATGGGAGGTCGCACTCGAAAAAATTGGACAAGAACAGGCCCCCGTCTTGTTGCTCGGTGAGATGAACCGTACTACGGCGATTCTCCGTGACCTGCTGAACGGTTCGTTCAGTAACATTTATGTCGATGACAATGAGGTGTACGATGAAGTACGCGAATATATCCGCACGATTGCTCCTGAAAAAGAGAAAATTGTCAAACGATACAAAGGATCACTCCCTATATTCGATAATTTCGACATCTCGAGGCAGATCAAGTCGTTGTTTGCCAAGTATGTAACGCTCCGTAAGGGAGCCTATCTGATTATCGAACATACCGAAGCGTTGCATGTAGTCGACGTCAATAGCGGAAACCGCGCGAAGGTCGATGACGACCAGGAGCAAACAGCTCTCGAGGTCAACCTGCAGGCTGCTGCCGAGATCGCACGGCAACTCCGGTTGCGCGATATGGGCGGAATTATCGTGATCGATTTTATCGATCTGGCCAAAGGCGAAAATCGGCAAACGCTTTACGATACGATGAAACAGCTGATGGCTACCGACCGGGCCAAGCATACCGTGCTCCCCCTTTCGAAATTCGGCCTGATGCAGATCACCCGTCAGCGGGTGCGTCCCGAAACACAACTCGATGTACGCGAAACTTGCCCGACCTGTCATGGTACCGGAACCATCGCCCCCTCGATTTTGCTCGATGACCAGATCGAAAATAAAATCGCCTACTATGTCGGAGAGTATCATCTGCGATATATTAAAGTGAGGGTAAGTCCTTTTGTGCGTGCCTTCCTGTTGCGGGGTATCTGGCCAATCCGTCTCCGATGGATGTGCAAATACAAATGTTTTATCCGAATCGTGTCGGATCAGTCGACCGGGTTTGTCGAAACTAAATTCTTCCGGCGCGGTAATCGAGAACTCGTCTGAAAAAATACGGGCGGTGGGGGATAGTCGCCCGAAATCCGTAATTGTCCCCGATGATCGGAATCGATGTATGTCTGGTGAAGAACTGTTTGAACTATTTCGCAATCAGAAGGCTGTGAAACGTCTCGGTCGCGAATTACGCCCCAAAGCGACCCTGGAGCTGACTGCACTCTCAGGCTCCGCTTTCGCTTTGACCCTCGCTGCCGCTGCCGTCGAAAAGAGGGGGATTCACCTCGTCGTGATGGATGATCGCGACGAGGCAGCCTATCTGTGTAATGACCTGTATAATTTTCTGGATGCCGATCGTGTCTTG
>CASDSC010000199.1 GCA_949283215.1 uncultured Alistipes sp.
ATATTTATGGAATTGGCCGGAGCACTGCCCGCAAGATCCTCGAACAGGCCGGTATCGACTATGATACGAAGGTCAAGGACTGGACTGACGACCAGATTGCCGCCATCCGTAGCACAATCGCTGAAAATGGTTACAAGGTTGAAGGCGAACTTCGCTCGGTGGTACAGCTCAATATCAAACGCTTGATGGATATCGGTTGCTACCGGGGTATCCGTCACCGTCTGGGATTGCCCGTACGGGGACAGAGCACCAAGAACAATGCTCGTACTCGCAAAGGCCGCAAGAAAACCGTAGCTAACAAGAAAAAAGCAACTAAGTAATTGTAGAGAGTTATGGCAAAAAAGACTGGAACAGTTAAAAAGAAAGTTGTTAAGGTCGACGCACAAGGTATGGCTTTCGTACACTCGACTTTCAACAACGTGATAATAACCCTTACGAATGGTGTAGGAGAAGTGATCAGTTGGAGTTCTGCGGGTAAAATGGGTTTCCGCGGCTCGAAAAAGAACACTCCCTATGCTGCCCAGACTGCCGCTCAGGACTGCGCAAAAGTTGCTTATGATCTTGGGTTGCGGAAAGTGAAGGTATATGTCAAAGGTCCGGGTTCGGGTCGCGAGTCAGCCATCCGTACCATTCACGGTGCAGGTATCGAAGTGATGGAGATCATCGATGTTACACCGCTTCCTCATAACGGGTGCCGTCCGCCTAACCGCCGTCGCGTCTAATTTCAGCGGACACATCAGTTATAACCACAAATCAATAAAAAGCTAATAATTTAAGCAATGGGAAGATATATAGGACCTAAAACCAAAATCGCCAGGAAGTTCGGTGAAGCCATTTTCGGTGCGGATAAATCTCTTGAGAAGAAGAATTATCCTCCGGGACAGCATGGTTTGATGCGTAAACGTAAGAAAGTATCGGAATACGGTACCCAGCTTAACGAAAAACAAAAAGCCAAAGCGATCTACGGTGTGCAGGAGAAGCAGTTCCGTAAGACATTTGAGGAGGCCGCTCATGTGGGAGGTATTACAGGTGAAAACTTGTTGAAACTGCTTGAATGCCGTTTGGACAATGTGGTATACCGTTTGGGTATTGCCCCGACTCGTGCAGCAGCACGTCAGTTGGTATCGCACCGCCATATCACAGTCAATGGAAATGTAGTTAATATTGCATCGTACTCGCTCAAAGTGGGTGATACGGTTGCAGTACGCGAAAAATCGAAATCTCTCGAGGTGATCCAGGATGCCCTTTCTGGGGCAAATCGCAGCCGTTACAGCTGGCTCGAGTGGGACGGTGCAACGATGAGTGGCCGTTTCATGCAGAAGCCTGATCGTGCTGATATCCCTGAGAACATCAATGAACAACTTATCGTCGAGTTGTACTCTAAATAGTAATTAATAGAGAGATCAAGATTATGGCAATATTAGCATTCCAGAAACCTGAAAAGGTCATTATGCTCGAATCGTCGTCCAACTTCGGGAAATTCGAATTCCGTCCGTTGGAACCGGGGTTCGGGATGACCGTGGGCAACGCCCTTCGTCGCATACTCCTTTCGTCGTTGGAAGGCTATGCCATCACGACGGTGAAGGTCGGCGGTGTCGATCATGAATTTGCTGCCATTCCCGGAGTTATGGAAGGAATGATCGACATTATTCTGAATTTGAAGCAGGTGCGTTTTATCCGTACGGTCGATAATGCCGACAGTGAGAAAGTAACTGTCAACGTAGCTGGACAGAGTGAACTCACAGCCGGGTACATTTCCAATTTTTTGACGAACTTTAAAGTTCTCAATCCGGATTTGGTGATTTGCAGATTGTCTCCAGATGTCAAGTTGCAGATGGATTTGACAATCGGTAAAGGCCGCGGTTACGTGCCGGCAGAAGAAAATCGTCCTGCTGACGCAGAGTTCGGGTTGTTGCCGATCGATTCGATCCATACACCAATTAAAAACGTAAAATACTCGATTGAGAATTATCGTGTCGAACAAAAAACTGACTACGAGAAGCTTAATATCGAGATTACGACGGATGGATCGATCCACCCGAAAGATGCGTTGAAAGAAGCTGCTAAGATTCTGATTCAGCATTTTATGCTTTTCTCAGATGAGAAAATCACGCTGAATATGGAAGAAAACAATACGGCAGAAGAGTTCGACGAAGACGTATTACATATGCGTCAGTTGCTCAAAACGAAACTTTCGGATCAGGATTTGTCGGTTCGGGCGCTGAACTGCTTGAAAGCAGCCGAAGTTGAGACAATCGGTGATTTGGTCCGTTTCAATCGAAACGATCTGTTGAAATTCCGCAATTTCGGCAAGAAATCGCTGACAGAGCTCGATGATCTGCTCGCTTCGCTCAATCTCCATTTCGGGATGGACGTATCAATCTACAAACTTGACAAGGATTAATTATGAGACATAACAAATCAATCAACCACCTCGGTAGAACGAGCGCACACCGGAAAGCCTTGATGTCGAATCTGGCCAGTTCGCTCATTATCCACAAGCGGATTAATACTACCGTCGCTAAGGCAAAGGCTCTCCGCATGTATGTTGAGCCGCTGATTACTAAATCGAAAGAGGATACTACACATTCGCGCCGTGTCGTATTCAGCTATTTGAAGGATAAAAATGCGGTTACTGAATTGTTCCGTGAAGTGGCTCCGAAGATTGCTGATCGTCCGGGTGGATATACTCGCATCTTGAAAACTGGATTCCGGTTGGGTGACGCTGCGGATATGTGTTTTATCGAATTGGTCGATTTCAACGAAACTTATTCGCAGGCAGCAAGTGCTAAAACAGCAGATAAACCTAAGACCCGTCGTAGTCGTTCTGGTAAGAAAGCGGCTGCTGTTAAGGCTGAGGCAACTGAAGCTGCAGCACCTGCTGAGGAAGCGAAAAAGGCTGAAGACAATACTCAGGAAGCAGCTGAATAATTTTATTCCTGCTTTAGATGGACAATGCGGAGATCTTTTAATGGTCTCCGCATTTTTTGTTGTTATATATTTCTGCCTGGTATTTATTTGCGATGCGATTTTAGCATCTATTGTTTTGAGAATTAGTTGTGTAATGTCATATGAAGGATTGAGAACTGTATGTACTGGCAAATTATGACCCTTAAGTCTACAAGTGGACCTGTCAATGTATAATACAGCTTGTGGAAATTATATTTGAGTGATTGTTTAATCCCGAGGAATTTATTACATTTGTGCGCTGATTGGGTGCGCTTTGCTTTGGATGATCGGGTAACATGCTTTGCATGTGTAAAGCGCTCATTTTGAAATGTGACAATCAGGTTTTTTAATATCAATATTACCGAAAAATTTAAAGTCATGGGACAGATTATCAGTGTTCATGCCAGAGAAATTCTGGATTCGAGAGGTAACCCAACCATTGAGGTTGAAGTAACAACAGCTAGTGGCGCTTTCGGTCGTGCAGCCGTACCTTCGGGAGCATCTACGGGTGAGAACGAAGCACTTGAATTGCGTGATGGCGACAAAGGTCGTTATTCGGGCAAAGGTGTCTTGAAGGCTGTTCAGAATGTGAACGAAATTATTGCCAAAGAGATTATTGGCATGAATGTTACTGATCAAGTCGGAATCGATAAGACAATGATTGCTCTCGATGGTACTCCGACTAAGAGTAATCTGGGTGCAAATGCCATTCTCGGTGTTTCATTGGCTTGTGCACGTGCTGCAGCAGATCTGCTGGGCATGCCGTTGTATCGTTACATCGGTGGTGCTAATGCTAAGACTCTGCCTGTGCCGATGATGAATATTATCAATGGTGGTTCACACTCGGATGCTCCGATCGCATTCCAGGAATTTATGATTCGTCCTGTAGGCGCTTCATCATTCAAAGAAGGTCTGCGCATGGGTGCAGAAGTGTTCCACGCCCTGAAGAAAGTATTGCACGATCGTGGTTTGAGCACTGCAGTTGGTGACGAAGGTGGTTTTGCTCCTGCATTGAAAGGAACAGAAGATGCACTCGAATCGATCATTGAGGCAATTAAGAAAGCTGGTTATAAACCGGGTCGTAAATGTGAGGGTGGTGATGTAGCAATCGGTATGGACTGCGCATCATCGGAGTTCTATAAAGACGGTATTTACGATTATACGAAGTTCGAAGGTCCTAACGGAGCAAAACGTACTTCAGCAGAACAAGTTGCATATCTTAAAGAGTTGGTAGCTAAATACCCGATCGATTCGATCGAAGATGGTATGAGCGAAAACGACTGGGAAGGATGGAAAGTTTTGACTGCAGAACTTGGAGACAAATGCCAGTTGGTGGGTGATGACTTGTTCGTGACGAATGTTGAGTTCTTGAAGAAAGGTATCGAGATGGGTTGCGCTAACTCGATCTTGATTAAAGTAAACCAGATCGGTTCTTTGACAGAAACTCTCGATGCAATTGAAATGGCTCACCGTGCAGGTTATACTTCGGTTACTTCGCACCGTTCGGGTGAGACTGAGGACTCGACGATTGCTGATATCGCCGTAGCAACCAATTCAGGTCAGATCAAGACTGGTTCTATGAGCCGTTCAGACCGTATGGCTAAATACAACCAATTGCTTCGTATTGAAGAGGAATTGGGCGATGAAGCTATCTACGGGTATACAAAGATCTATCGTAAATAATAGATTGATAACACAAAAAA
>CASDSC010000200.1 GCA_949283215.1 uncultured Alistipes sp.
CATGTCTAAACCTATTTTACATTTATGACCTTCGGCTCGCTCCTGTGCGATCTGTGCTGCACGCTGCTCGAGCGTCCGATACATGCCCTGCCGACGCATCGCTTCATCGAAATCAACCTCATGCCCGTCGAACTCCGGTCCATCAACACAGGTAAACCGCGTCCGGCCTCCTACCGTCACCCGGCAGGCGCCGCACATCCCCGTACCGTCGACCATCAACGTATTGAGGCTCACCGTCGTCTTAATCCCGTACGGCTTGGTCGTAAGGCATACAAATTTCATCATGATCATCGGACCGATCGCCACAATCTCGTCATATCGTTTACCCTGATTGTCGATCAGATCGCGGATCACATCGGTCACCAAACCTTTGGTTCCCACACTTCCATCGTCGGTCGCTATATACAAATTGCCGCTCACGGCCCGCATTTGGTCCGTCAGAATCAACATCTCTGCACTTTTGGCTCCCACAATCACATCGGCTGCGATTCCCCGTTCATGCAACCATTTGACCTGAGGATAAACAGGAGCTGTACCCACGCCTCCCGCTACAAAAAGAAACCGTTTGCCACGCAACTCTTCTTCCGAGGCATGTACAAATTCCGACGGTCGTCCCAGCGGTCCCGTAAAATCGACAAGATACTCCCCTTCGTCCAATGTACAGATCTTTTTAGTCGAAACCCCGATCGTCTGGATCACAATGCTCACAGAACCCCGTGTCGCATCGTAATCTGATATAGTCAACGGAATACGTTCTCCGTGCTCATCCGCCCGGACGATGACAAACTGTCCCGGACGGGCCGAATGGGCTACTCGCGGTGCCTCGATATCCATCTGATAGATCTGTGGCGCAAGTAATGTTTTCTTCAGAATCTTATACATCTCTCCCTATTATGATAAATTAACTAATTCCATTTCAATCTACGATCTCTCCCACCATACGCAACTCCCGGAACGGTCGCGACGGATCGTTCAACGTAAGAAAAACGCTTTGGTAGATCTGCGTCCCCAACATCCCCCCCGTCTTGAACGTGAGCGGGAACTCCAGCGTCTCGCCCGGAGCAACGGTCGTCCCCGGCTGGATATCGCATACCGCATTCACACTGTTATTGACAGCCCGTATCACCAACGGGGATTTACCTACATTGGTCAACCGGACCGTCATGGTCTTCGAATCCCCTCGGACAATCTCTCCCAACCGGAAAAACTGTGTCGCAAAGGTGGCTTTCGCTGCCGATGCGATCTCTTCGGCCGACAAATGAGAAAAATCTTCGACCGCTACCGCCGAAGACGAAAATAGTAGAGGGGCCTTTTGCCCATTGACCGTCACAATGAAACGATTCGAAAGCATACCCCATACCTTCTGCCCCTGAAGATCGTACGTAACGGTAATCTCTCCGTGTTCGCCCGGTTTCAGCTCGGCGGGAACCACGACCGAATAATACGCGTCCCGGACCGGAAGATCGACACCTAACTGGACCGTCTCGGTTTTCGATGTATTGACACACGGAATGGTCATCGACTTGACCGACCCCTGACGTACCAAACTGAAACTTAACGACGAAGAACGAGCACGAACCGTCGCAGAAAGCTTCAACGGATATTCCTCCTCCACACTTCGGGGAATACCCTCGACCGTGCCGGTAATCGTAAGTGTCTTCTGATCCCGAGCCGTCGTCGTCACGTATATGTTTTTATTAAAAGGCCCTGGACGCCCCTTGGGATCGAATGTTACCGTTATTTTCCCCGTGCGGCCCGGCAATACCGGCTTCTGGGTATACTCCGGCTCGGTACAACCGCATGACGCTACCACTTTCTCGATCACCAAAGGCTTCGTACTGATATTGGAAAACTCGAACGTATGCGAAACCTTGCCGTCGGCTTCCCGGATTGTTCCGAAATCCCACGTATCCTGCGTAAAGCGCAAGGCCGAACGGCCTGCCGGTTGTGCCCATCCCATCGACAGACTGGCCAGCATACACAACATCAAAACAAAGCGCCCCATAGTCCTACTATTTTTCCGTACCTAGCAAAGATACGATTAATCGCTAAAATATCATTCGGTGCGAAAACCTTCGCGGGCAAACATCGCCCGATCGCTATCGATCGCTGAACCCAGCGTAGTGAGCATATCGCCCACAATCAATGCACTCACGCCACTGTGCAGCAGGGTCGGAACCAGATGTCCGATCAATCCCCTACCTCCTGCTAACCGAATCTGAGCGGTGGGATTGATAATCCGGAAGAGCGCAACTGACCGCAATATCTCGTCATCGGTCAGCGCAGGCGTATGCTCCAGTGGCGTGCCGGGAATCGGATTGAGAATATTGACCGGGATCGACACGGCCCCTGCCTCACGCAGCGCAACAGCAAGTTCGATACGCTGTTCCATCGTCTCGCCCATACCGATTATGCCTCCGGAACAGATCTCCAGACCGACTTCGCGTGCCCATGCGATCGTCTGCAATTTCTCCTCCGGAGTATGCGTCGTACACAACTGAGCAAAATACGAAGGCGCGGTCTCGAGATTGCAATGGTAGCGGGTCACTCCGCACTCCCGCAACTGGCGCAACTGATCGAGTTTCAAAAGACCCATCGAGGCGCACAAACCAATCGGAACTTCCTCCCCTAACCGGCGATAGATCGCACATACCCGTTGCGTATCGGTCTGGGACAGCGTGCGACCGCTCGTCACCAACGAAAAACGGGCAACTCCCTTCGAAGCATTATGCCGGGCCAGTTCCACTGCCTCATCAGCTCCGACCAAAGGATAGACATCGACATGCGTCGTATGGAAACGGGATTGGGCACACCACTTGCAATTCTCGCTACATCGCCCGCTGCGGGCATTCATGATCGAACACATCTCAATTCGATCGCCCTGATACCGCGTACGTAACGCATGCGCCAGACAACGTAACCCCTCGAGTGACTCGGTCTGCGCCAAATTCACTGCCTCCTCATAACTCAC
>CASDSC010000201.1 GCA_949283215.1 uncultured Alistipes sp.
CATAATATAGGGAACAATCCAATTTGTACGCTGTGCTTTAACATTTTGATATGATTTTAAGAGAATGAAATAAGTTTAAATCACTTCTATATCGCCATAGACATGAAAAAACTCTTGTTCTGCCTTTTGGGCTCTATCGTCTTATTCTATACTGTACAAGCACAACCCCAACAGGTCACCGTTACGGGCCGCATAGAAAACCTCGCCAATGACACGCTCTTCGTATATGTGACCCCGTTCGGAGAGCAGACACCCGACACGCCGACAGACACCGTGGTCACCCGTCACGGCCAATTCGATCTGCAAACTCATATTCCCTGTCCCTCCACCATTCTGTTTGCACCTGCAGAATCGTTCGAGCACATACCCGGAGGGATACGACACATACACAATAAAGATTTCTCCGTGTATGCCACACCGGGTGCCTCGATTAAATTAAAAGGGCATGTCGATGTCATGACCTATTATCTGGCCTCAAAAGACGATCTCAACGCCAGATATACCCAAGCGATTCTCCGTCCGACCGCATCACTTCGCAAACAGATCATAACACTCTCCTCCTCATTATCCGACACCCCGGAGACAGAGATTGGAGCACTCGTTGCTCAAATGCGTGCCTGTGCGGATACTTTGTATAAATTTTATACAAAGTACATTCTACACCATCCGGAAGATCCACTATCCGCATTGCTACTCACCTCATGCCGAACACTGAATGAGTTGGACTCCCTGTATGCAGGACTCGACGAAACTGTACGTCATTCGATTTTCCAGCCTTTTGTCGAAAAACACCGTATCAAGCTGATAAGTAATATCAAAAGAGCCGAAGCGGAAGATATCGTTGTTCCCGGGCAGCCGGCACCCGATTTCACATTGCCCGATACGGCAGGTCGTTTTCATTCGCTTTCAGCATTGCGCGGCAAATATGTGGTACTCGATTTCTGGGGTACGTGGTGTTATTGGTGCATAAAAGGTATTCCCGAGATGAAGAGGTACTACGAAAAATATCGTGACCGTTGTGAATTCATCGGCATTGCATGCAACGACACTCCCGAGAAGTGGGAAACGGAGGTCGCCGAACAGGGTCTCCCATGGCTCAATGTGATCAACGAGAGTTCCGATATAGCCAAAGATGTAGAAATTCTATACAATATTGTCAACTTTCCGACTAAGATACTGATTGATCCCGACGGCACGATTGTCTGCAAGATTACGGGAGAAAGCCCTGAATTCTATCAGACCCTTGACCGGATACTCTCTGCCCAGTAGGACTTCTTTCCCATTACCCTGCCGGGCATAAAATCGAAATCGACATTTCCAATGGCCGACCTGAGATAAAGGGCGCACACACCGGTTCCATCCAAGCCGATAGACAGAGGCACCGTAGAGGATATCAGATACAACAGCTACCCCAAAGGCATTTAGGTACAAATAAAATGCCTTGTTGATCAGATTCAGCCGAGTCACATGATCTTACAATGCACTGCCGGCATACAGATCATACACTTCGACGATACCGACCAATTTATCGTTTTCATCGACTACCGGCAAGGAATGGATTTTATACCGCTGCATCAGCGCTTCGGCTTCCGAGATCCGTGCGCGCTGAGAAATCACCTTTGGAGTACGGGTCATCACATCGCTCACGGGCATATCGAAAAAGGCATTTCCATACTTCTGCATGGTACGCCGCATATCGCCATCGGTAAACAAACCACAAATTCGCTCATTTTCCACGACGACCGCGATTCCGAGACGTGCTTTGCTGATGGCAATAATCACGTCTGCCAACCTCATGGTCGGGGGGACAATAGGCAAATTATCGCGTCGCATTACATCACCGACCCGAACCAACAATTTTCTACCGAGACTTCCTCCCGGATGGAACCGAGCAAAATCCTCCTCTTTGAAATGCCGCTCATTCATCAGGGCCAATGCCAGAGCGTCACCCATCACCAACGACGCCGTAGTCGAGGAGGTAGGAGCCAGACTGAGCGGACACGCCTCGCTATCGACTGCTATATTGAGATGATACGTGGCATGGCGAGCGAGCGTCGATTCAGGATTCCCCGTCATTGCGATAATCACATTCCCGTTATCTTCAAAAAAAGGGATGAGTTTCAACACCTCGTCCGTATTGCCCGAATTCGAGATTGCAAAAATCACATCCTCTTTCGATACCATTCCGAGATCACCATGGAAAGCCTCGCCCGGATGCAGAAAAAACGACGGGGTACCGGTACTGGCAAGTGTTGCAGCAATCTTTTTACCGATCTGACCCGATTTACCCATGCCGGTTACAATCACTTTCCCCTTACAACCCAACACATAACGCACTGCATTTTCAAAGTCGTCGGTCAACAATTGCTCCAAATGGGCAATTGCCGCAGCTTCAGTACGAATTGTATGTATCGCGTTCTCTCGTATTGCACTCATAATCGAAATAATTTTTCTATTCCATTCGGAAGTCCTGAAACCTTCTGTTAGTTTTATTTAACCTGCATTTATTTCAATTCGGCACCTCCTCCATACCGGGAACCTAAGCAGGAATCACATATATCACACCACACTCCCCTGTCATACGTAATCCGTAACTGCTATTTTCACAACAAACTACGAATCACCCCTTCGAGATCGCGCAAATACAACATGTTGGGACCATCACTACAAGCCCGTTCCGGATCTGGATGTACTTCAAAAAAGTAACCATTAGCTCCGAATGCTTTTGCCGCCAGCGCCATAGCGGGCACGAATTCACGGTTTCCTCCCGTTGCACCGCCAGCAGCTCCGGGTCTCTGTACCGAATGGGTACAATCCATCACCACACGTTCGGTCCACTGTTTCATATCCGGGATATTTCTAAAATCCACCACCAGATTGTTGTATCCGAACATATTTCCACGTTCTGTCAACCACACGTTTCCCGCACCCGCTTCGCGCACTTTCTCCACGGGATAACGCATATCTGCCCCGGACAAAAATTGCGCTTTTTTCACATTGACAATTCGACCGGTCCGGGCAGCAGCCACCAGCAGATCTGTCTGCCGGCAGAGAAATGCCGGGATCTGAATGACATCGACCACCTGACCGACTGGGTCGGCCTGCCATGCTTCATGAATATCTGTCGTCAGCGGCAATCCGTAACGCGCACCGACATCGGACAACATTTGCAACCCTTTATCAATTCCCGGGCCTCGGAAGGCATGGACTGAAGTACGGTTCGCCTTATCGAACGAAGCTTTAAAAATCACCTCGACATCGAGCACCTTGCGGATACGCACCAACTCTGAAGCGACTTCATCCAACAATACCGTACTTTCAATCACGCACGGACCAGCCACAAACACCGGTTTTTCTTTTTTCTCACAATATGACATCATCTTTCCCCCTTACTATATTTCCTTGGATTCTCAAGCCCCCGCACTCTTCTCTCTTTTCCCGCCAACCGCTTCATATTTCCAGGCTGCGCATTTTTAATCTATCGGCGGCCAATCCTTTGAGTCATCCCGCATCACCGACCCAATCAGATCTGCATTTGATTAACGACCTAAATTCAATCTTTTCACAAAGATAGCGATTTTATAAAATATCATCATCATAACGCATGATACACCCCAAGTAATCTTCTCTTGAGACTAACATCACCAATCAAATAAAAACAAGGGACAGGTTCCACGAGAACCTATCCCTTCTATTCTAAAATTAACCACCAAAAGATCGATTAAATTGGGCCGGTATTAATAATTTCCGAGACTTCATTCCAATCAACGATTTCAAACCCCACGCCGGACATTTCATCAGAAAACAGTTGCCCCACATTGATTGTTACGGTAACCATGTTACCTGCCGACAAAGTCTGGCTCATTGCGGAGGTGAAAATACGAGATTGCCCATTATCCAATTCGAACACCAAAGTAAGTATAGGATTAGGAACCGACGGGAAGACCATGGCCGGCAGATTGGATGCGACCAGGCTATCATCCGGGATCGTCAAATCGAACCCTACAGTCCTTGTTACTGTTCCAGGCTGGGCGGTGTAACAATTGATAGATTCGGCAATACCGGTCACCATGGCCCTGATAGACTTAATGGAGGACTCAAGTTTTGATCCGTCTTCATGTTGAACACGCACGACCAAACCGGCCACAACACGCTCCAAGGCCACATCAATGCCTTCTGTACCGATTTCGATATCCCTCATATTGTAAGCGAGGTTATACACAGGCATATAGACAGTATCTCCCGAATTTCGTCTCAGGCCGAACGACTGTTGCGCCAGATCTACTCCGACCCTCAAACCAGGCTCCGTCATAGCCATCGGTTGGTAAATTCCCTCCTGATCAATTCCGTAGTATAACATTCTATACGTACCAATTGGCAGTCGCAACGGACGTTGGGGAACCGCCACGGTTCCTCCCGCCACCAGATACATACCGGGGAAAGGAGTCAAGACATTACCGACATAGTTTCCGAAGAATATAGAACTACCTGATTGACAAGGATATACTTCGACAGCACCGGTAAACGGCAACCCATCTTCCTGAACCGACAATCTGGGGGAATATACAGGCGGTACCTCATATTCCGCATGCCGATTATCGTTGCTGCACCCATATATTCCGACAGCACAAACTATGGCGACAATAAAATACCTGATTTTCATAATCACATTATTTTTAACTAAAAAATTTTTTATCAGCCATTTACCTCAACCAAAAGTTTTCCGAGCCTTTTTTTATCGCAAACCTACACTTCGTGGTATCGATACAATTTCCTAGTAAATATACATAACAATTTTCATTCCGCAATCAAATATTTCAGCTATTTCCATTGAATTTAATTGCGAAATGGGTACTCAGAGACAATTCTCCGGAGTTTATCGACACAAAACCGACATTGACCGATTTCATTTTTCAGAGCACTTCGAGTTCCGTACTTTAGACACAGGAAAGCGGGATTCTATCCGCACATGTTTCACCTAATACAACGTCATATGAAAAAACTGCATGTAGTGTGCCGCCGGTTGTTTCTGTCGGTCGGCCTTTTAAGTTGGACACTAGTGGCCACAGCCCAGCCTTCACCCACCCAGTCCGACTCAAGCCACCGATTTCAAGGCCGCCCACAATTATCTGCCGAACAGATGGCCCGTACGATGACCGACCGCATGACAAAGACTCTCGGTCTGGACAAAAAACAAGAGAAAAAGATCTACAAACTCAACCTCAAATATGCAGATGAGCTACTCGGGACATCCGAGAATAGTTCTTCCAATATATCGGGCGGCCGGCCGATGGGAGGGGGACGTCCTGGAGGGATGGGAGGTCCTGGAGGGATGGGAGGTCCTGGAGGGATGGGAGGTCCTGGAG
>CASDSC010000202.1 GCA_949283215.1 uncultured Alistipes sp.
CGCTATAGGATGCAGAATATAGGGCTCACCTGATCGGCGACGCACCCCCTGATGAGCTTCCTTCGCCAGAAAAAAAGCCTTCTTAATCAAATTCAGGTCCTCGTCACTCTTGCATATCGATTTGCAATGTTCGAGCAGATCGTGAAATTTCTCCCCTATTATGATTTCATCCTCTTCTGTATACCCCATACGATTGCCCTCTCTTCGTAATTATGACAAATTCACGGAGAAAGATAACTATTTCTTGCGAAAGAAAGAAATAATTTTTAACTTTCGATTACACTACTATTATACCTAACACCTTAAAACTTACAACTATGAAAAAAAACAGACTACTGCTACTGGCAATATTTTCGATCTTTTTGTCGGTCGTATCCTGTAGTAAAGGAGATGATGACCAGCCAACTCCTCCTCCAACACCGAAACCCTCAGACACTACAGGGGTCACTCCGATATTCCAATCTGCAGACCTAAGGCCTAAAATGACTAATTGGCCGGCAAAAAACCAAGGAGCAAGAGGTACTTGCTCTATTTTTGCTGTGACCGGCATGCTCGAATTCGAATTCTCACAGATCGCAGGTAAAACAATATCTCTATCAGAAGAATACAATAACTGGGCAAAAAATGAATACCATGTCTCTCGAGGTGAAGCCGACTATCATGACGGCTCTTACTTCCACTGGGCTATTTATGGTGTACAAGAATCTGGTATTTGTCTGGAATCGCTGATGCCGTACCAACCTTCATGGGACTATAACAACAGACCGGAACCCTCACAAGCAGCAAAAAATGACGCAGCAACACGGACCGTCAAGAAAATCACATGGATTCGCGAAAACACAGGGGTCAAAGGAATTACAGCTCTGCAACTACAACAAATCAAAACATATCTAAAAATGGGACATCCCGTCGCTTTAGGAGGCAACTGGACCAGTGTGGGCGACTTGTTCGATGCAGATTCCCCTATTCCCAACATGATGCGTGTACCCGTTTCTGATGAAGATGTATTGGCGGGCCACAGCGTGCTGATCATGGGATTCAAGGATGATGGTTCTGTACCCGGCGGTGGATACTTTATCTTCAGAAATTCTTGGGGTGAGACTTTCGGCGACAACGGATATGCTAACATGCCTTACGAGTATGCACTCCGCTTCTGTTGCGATGCCCTCACTGTCGAAGTCGCCAACATATGACTAACCAACAACAAGCTATATTCCCGCAATTCGTTCGAAGCAAAACGAGTAAACATGATGTGTTTAGGGCTTGCTATCACTGAAAGCGGAGAATTGACACCGTTACGATAAAAACACCTTGAAAGTTCGGCAGAGTTTTCAATATAGACTCGGAACAGTATTTCAAATATAAAATTTATAATGGCGGGATCTTGGATTCCGCCATTATAATTATAAAATATGAGGGACATTATAAAACATCCCTCATAAACGTAACATTTTTTATATGCCTATCCTTGGCATGGCATTATTCTCTGTTTTGAGCCATTGCTTCACGGACTTTGGCTTCTATCTCATCCATCAAGGCCTGGTCACTCTTGAGCAACTCTTTGACAGCATCTCGACCTTGACCGATCTTTCGTTCACCATAAGAGAACCACGAGCCGCTCTTCTTAATAATACCATAATCGACACCCAAGTCTATGATCTCACCTAATTTCGAGATCCCTTCCCCATACATGATATCAAACTCTGCACGACGGAACGGAGGTGCCACTTTATTCTTCACCACTTTCACCTTGGCTCGTGCACCCAACTGTTCCTCTCCGTCTTTAATACTCGATGCCTTGCGAATATCGAGCCGTACACTGGCGTAGAATTTCAAAGCGTTACCTCCCGTAGTGGTCTCAGGATTGCCATATACGATGCCGATCTTGTCACGCAACTGATTAATGAAAATACAAACCGTCTTTGTCTTGCTGATGCTTGCCGTCAACTTCCGCAAAGCCTGCGACATCAAACGAGCCTGAAGACCCATCTTCGATTCACCCATCTCGCCTTCAATCTCCGCTTTCGGCGTCAGGGCTGCCACCGAGTCGATCACCACGATATCAATCGCACTCGAACGAATCAGATGGTCTGCAATCTCGAGCGCCTGCTCTCCATTGTCCGGTTGCGAAATCAGCAGATTATCCACATCGACACCCAATTTTTGAGCATAAAAACTGTCGAAAGCGTGTTCGGCATC
>CASDSC010000203.1 GCA_949283215.1 uncultured Alistipes sp.
ACAAAACCTTCTATGAAAAAACTTTTTGTGTTGTGTGCCTGGCTCTGCGTTGCAGCGGCTGGCCCCGCAGCGGCCCAAGAGGTGGAAACTTTCACCGACAGTCGTGACGGCCACGTCTACAAATGCGTGCGGATCGGCGACCAGGTATGGATGGCGGAAAACCTCGCCTATCTGCCACGTGTCGACCGCGTGTCGGACGGACAATTCGAACAGGAACGTTTCTGGGTCTATGGCTATTTCGGCCAAAGCGTCGAGGAAGCAAAACAAACCGATGCCTACAAAAATTATGGCGTGATTTACAACTGGCTCGCCGCGCGTAACAGTTGCCCGGAAGGTTGGCATATGCCGACCGAGGAAGAGTGGGAACAACTCGAAATCACCGCGGGAATGGATCCCGCCGACGCTCCGAAACGAGGATGGCGCGAATCGGGTGACGCTGGCCGCAAACTCAAAGCACGCACCGGATGGAAAGAAAACAGCGGGGAAGACACTTTCGGATTTGCCGTATTGCCCGGAGGTATGCGCGGGTACAACGATTTCGAAAGCGTTCCTTATTGTGCATATTTCTGGACCGCTTCGCCTTCCAACGGAGATAACGGATGGTCGCGCTCGTTCATTTTCGACGA
The DNA here is from genome assembly GCA_949283215.1 of uncultured Alistipes sp. GTDB lineage: Bacteria > Bacteroidota > Bacteroidia > Bacteroidales > Rikenellaceae > RGIG1874. Next base: position 627 of record CASDSC010000203.1, read on the forward strand.
AAACAGCATCGAACGCACCGAAGACAGACGGTATGTCGGCATGTCGGTACGTTGCGTTCGCGACAACTGATCGACTCTACATTATTTGAAATATAATTTTCCGAAACCATATGAAAAACAGTTACTCATTCCTGCCGCTGGCCATGGCATTAACCTTGTTGGCCGGTACTCAAACTGCATGCAGTGCTCAGGGAAAAGACCTCAGACCTAAATTTGCAGAATACGGAATTACGGTCAAAAATCAGGCAGACCGACCCACTTGCTCGGTACATACCATGATCGGAGTATACGAATTCGAATACGCTAATACCTTGGGGCAACAAGATTCTCTCTCGGTAGAATATATGAACTGGGCCTGCAACCAAATCGACGGGGAAAATTATGACGGTACCATGTTCAGTTCGGCTATCGACGCTGTCGCAAAATATGGTATTTGCACGGATGACTACATGCCTTACGCCACTCGATACTCCGATAAACTCGAACCTTCGGAAGCCGCGAAAAAAGATGCTGAAAGCCGTAAAGCAGGTAAGGCAAACTGGATCAAAGAGTGGGATCCCAACACAGGCCTGACACCTGAACAACTCGACGCCATCCGTAAAGAACTCGATAAGGAGCACCCGGTTGCCATCGGTTTCCGCTGGCCCAAGAGAACGGTGACCGACAAATACCTCGAAGACGGTACACTCGTCATGCAGACTCCCGACAACGTAGTGGACGGACACAGCGTCCTGATCGTCGGATATAAAAATGACAAAAACTACCCTGGTGGCGGTTATCTGATCTTCAAAAATTCATATTCAGAATCGTTCGGTGAAAAAGGATACGGCAAAATCACCTACGAATATGCAAACGCATATGCAAACGATGCCGTGACGGTTCACTTGAAATAAAATCCTGTTTAAACTCAGTCTCAACATGAAAAATATGATAAAACTGCTGACCGCGGCCGGCATTGCCATCATGGCTTGCTCTTGCGGCAGCAACCAAACAAGCCCCGTGGGCGGGGGTATTTTGGGCGACCTCGTCAGACCAATGGAGGGTCGGAGCATGCGCGCAACGTCGACTAGAGCCGATAATGGAGTGCCCGTGGATCACAACTCTGACAACCGCCGTGTACTCGCTGGAGACAGCACCGTTGTCCTCGAAGCTGAAGGTCCGGGTATTGTAACCCATATGTGGTTCACCTTCCTGGACAAAGGGCCACACCCTTGGGCGGTAAACGGTTCCGCTACTCACCAGGAAATGTTGTTGCGGATCTACTACGACGGCCATGAAACTCCTGACGTAGAGGTGCCTTTCGGTGACTTCTTCGCAAACTGCTTCGGAGAACGGAGCGAAGTGATCAGTCTCCCTGTCGTAGTAGAAGACGCTGACTCCTACAACTGCTTCTGGCCCATGCCTTTCCGCAAATCGATCCGTATCGAAATCGCCAACCAGAGTCCTGACAAAAATGTCAACCTGCTCTATTACAACATCGACTGGATCAAAAAAGATCGTCTCCCCAAAGACACTCCTTACTTCTACGCTATGTACCGGCAGGAATATCCGGCCGTCGAAGGTAAAGATTATGTCGTCCTCGAAACAGAAGGTAAAGGCCACTATGTAGGTACCGTAATGGCTGTCCGCCAACGGAGCCCGCAATGGTTCGGTGAAGGAGACGAAAAAATCTATATTGACGGCGAAGAAAAAGCTTCAATCTGGGGTACAGGTACCGAAGACTACTTCCTCTCGGCTTGGGGTTTGGCAAGCAATGTCAATACACCCTATTTCGGGACCGTATATTTCACACACGGCACCATCGGAGGCCAAACATCGGCTTACCGCTGGCATATCGCAGATCCAATCGTATTTAACAAGAGCATTAAAGTGACTTTCGAACATACCGGTTGGATGTCTCCCGATGAAAATAAAGAACGCCGTACGTTCAGTATGAACGAACGCCAAGACGATATTTCAACTGTCGCGTACTGGTACCAGACCGGCACACCGACTTTCGAACGCGGCGTCCCCTCAGCTGAGGAACGGAAACTGCCTTCGATCGATATCGTTATTCCTGCCTCTGTAGCCATCGAAACCAATGGTTGCAAAGGTGGCGAGGCCGTGTTCCAAGAACGTCTGGCTCACTACATGGACGGTCAGCTATTCTTCATGCCGAACAGCAACGCTGCCAGTGTCGAAATTCCTTTCACCGTGGAACGCAAGGAACCGCGCCGTCTGGTATTGGCTATGACTCAGGCTCCCGATTACGGTATCTGGCAGGCATACCTGAACGGTATCAAGGTAGGAGGCCCGATGAACCTTTATAACCCTGAAGTCCGTGCCCAAGAATTCCACCTGCTTGACTTCTGGCCCGATCCAGGAAAATACGTCCTCACGCTGCGCCCGGTCGGCCGCGATCACAACTCGCTCGGTGACGGTATGGGTATCGAATCGGTACGCCTCCGCGAACGCCGCCCGAGAGTCGAAGCGTTCGGATTCGACAAAGACAACGATTGGAAAACCGATCCTAAACTTTACAACTAATCATCTCAACAAAATAGAACAGAGAGGCTGCTTAACTGCAGCCTCTCTGTTTATATATAGTCCAGCTCATCTTCTTTGGGTTTCCCCCAAAAACCCACTATACTCGCAAAACAGATAGTATACATATGTACTGACGACTGATACACAGATACTCCAAACCCAGGAAGCGAATCACTCCCCTATCACCGCTGGAGTTACCCTCCCAATACTCACCGACATCAAGACGCAAAACAACCCCGTATGGCACCAAACAATTAGAATATTAATAATCGGGCTACCCTGAAAATATCGTTTGGAGTATACTCCGGACTCCTCAAACCTCACACCTTGAACAACTCCCCCAGAACATCTGTTTTTGTTCGGCCTCTCATCGGAAATACGCTATTCGAACGTCGATCATACGGTCCAAAAGATTTCAAATCCGTCGCATACAACATTTGTACTAGTATATGAACCATAAGTAACAGATGATGTATCATATTATCTATATTTTTGATTATCATCTAACCTAAAAAACGACTGTCCATGAAAGTACGATCCAAATTTGCAGCCTTTGCATTGACCTGTTACATAGCCGGTTGTACCCCCCCGACGGTTACCTTCGAAAGTCTGCTCAACGAAATGGTCGATATTGAAACAATCGCAGAATATCCCGATCCCCCATACGTCTGTCTGCAGCAAAGCAGTTACGACCGACGTTCCGTTGCTCCCGGAGAACCGGGTTGGTTTGCCAATGCTGACGGGTTCGGAGCAATCTCGGTCGATACGGTTGACGGTATCATCCGACGTACTATGTTCGACAGTGACGGCCCCGGTGCTATCACCAGAATCTGGCTGACAACGCTCGACATGCGCGGTGAACTGAAATTTTATATAGACGGTGATGATACCCCGAGATGGA
>CASDSC010000204.1 GCA_949283215.1 uncultured Alistipes sp.
CCTCGATATGACCGAGTAGCCGGCTTCCGTGAAGGACGTGCGTGTGTTTGCCGTGATGGATTGTTTGGATTCATTGACCGTCAGGGGAGGGAAATCATTCCACTGACGTTCGATTTTGCTACATCGTTTACAGATTGTCGGGCACAAGTATCTCGGGACACTCGAACATGGATTATTGATCCAGAAGGGAGACTGGTTGAGTCGTGAGGAATTCTATGATGTATTCTCGTGGTACGCGACCGTGACTACATTGTTTGAAATGCCTGTTGATGTGGAGAGAAAGAATATAGACCATTATCTGAATGATCGGATGATTCTGTTTCTCAATCGGGTTGTCGCATATTTTACACTTGCACATCATGCTATTCCGGCTTTTTTTATTATTTTTCGAATAACAAACCTGCTCATTTTATGTATACTGCCCGTATCACTCGGACTCATCCGACCGCTTTTATCATACTTATCGACCAATCCGGATCGATGGAGGAGTTGACGTCATTCTGTGGAAGTAGGATGTCAAAAGCTGAGGCCGTAGCCTTGGCAACCAATATGCTGATCAGCGAGTTGATCAATCGTTGCAAGCGTGAAGAGGGTTATCGTGATTATTTCGATATCGCTGTACTCGGTTATTCTGGGCGCGGTATTTCGTCTCTTTTGGATAGCCGGCGTATATTTGTGCAACCCAATCTGTTGGCAGCAATGGATGTGCCGACAGTTACCGTTACCAAGGAACGGCGTTTGCCTGATGGGCAAACAGTTCTCTCGACCACGCGCCAACGTCAATGGATACGACCGGCGGCCCATGCTGATACCCCGATGTATGCAGCATTAACCCGGGCACACCGTATGGTTAGTGATTGGTGTCGCCAACGTGACAACAGCAATTGTTATCCCCCGACGATTTTCAATATTACGGATGGAGAGGCTTCCGATGCCGGAGAATACGAGTTGCTTGCACTTGCCAACAAAATCCGCGAGACGGGAACCTCAGATGGAAAGACCCTGTTGTTCAATTTGCATATCACTTCACATGCCGATCAGCCTCATGTCTTGTTTCCCGCGTCAGAAGATGAACTGCCTAATGAACCTTATGCTCGATTGTTATACCGTATGTCAAGTCCGATGCCGGAGATTTACAACGAGTCGATCCGCACCATACGTAATGATCTGACAGGTTTTCCCGTCCGAGGTATCAGTTACAATGCATCGATTACAGAACTGGTCGGTATGATGAACATTGGTACGGTGAGTGCCGCTTTGGCATAATTCTTTCTCATTTTACGTATGATACTTACATTAGCCAATATACAAGAGACATTGCTTAATCCTCGGGGTCGGTTTCGTACACTCGGTGACGTGATTGTGCCCTGCGACGCATTGGGATTGCCCGTATTCTCTGTTTCTACTCATACATACACTTTCCCGATTGAACATGGGGGACGTAAGTATTTGCTCAAGTACTTCTTCCATCCGGGATCGACAGAAGAAGAGAACGCACGTACAGTTGCTTCCATGCTGACGTCCCATGCTTCAGAGTATTTGATGCCAAGCCGTTATCTTGATAGTGAAATGGTGGTCTTCGATGATACGGATCAGCTACATCTCTGTAATATATTTTTGCAGGAGATGCCCGAAGGCGAAATATTTGCGGAATGGCTTGAGGCGAGGTGTGCGGCAGAAGATCGAACAAGTCTTTCTGCGGCTTGTGTTAAACTTTGCCATATGGGGATTTGGTTGCTTAATGGTCCTTTCTCGCACGGTAATCTCAAACCTTCGAATTTGGTTGTCAGACCCTCCTCTGAACTGGCATTGATCAATTACGAGTACCTGTCATTCAATGCTGAGGATAACTCGGATAATCTTGCTGTTGCGGTATTGGTGGCCACAAGTTGTCTTTTGGCATCTGCGCCATCTTTGTTTCGGGTTGTCGCTGATAATACTCATTTCCGTCTGCTTCCGTTACGGAAATTCCTCGTGCAAAGTGCTACGTTATTTCCGGATAATGCAAGGCCGTTTCATCAGTTGCTTGAACTGATCGATGAGAGTCATAATACCTTACGAGATAAACAAGCCTTACTCGACTGTCTCGCAGGGATCGCAATGGAAGATCATCGGCCTGCTGTCGATGTGACAGCCTTAACAGCGCAATTCGCCCGATCGGCGACTGATACCCCGAACTTACCCAGAAAACCAAAGCCTGTGCTGTTAACGGGATATGATTGGGTTGGGCCAATGTCCGATACATTGATTTGTGTATGCCGTCACGATCGTTATGGTTTTGTTGATATGTCGGGTAATGAGGTGATCCCGTTAAATTATGAATGGGCCGATGATTTTCATGAAGGGCGTACCGTAGTGCTGCATGATGGGCTTTACGGTATGATCGACCGCAACGGCCATGAGATTATTCCTGCGGTATATGAATTGCTCGATTGGGATTGTGATAACGGTATTGCTAAGGCCATGACTGAGGGCCAGTTCGGGTTGTTGGACCGCTTAGGACAAAATCTCACTCCTTTTGAGTATGAATGGCTTGGTGAAATGGATTCGGATCTGATCTTAGCCAAACGGAATGGACGGTACGGATATATTCGAAAAAACGGCACGACAGCCATACCATTCGAATTTGATGATGCACATGATTTTGTCGATGGACGTGCATTGGTTTTTCGCGATGGCACAAGTTTTTATATCGATGTTGAAGGGAAACAGTTGGAGACACCTTGAGTGTGCATGTGAAGGCATAATCTTGCCGTGGTCTATGTGAAGGAAGGATCGATAGTAGGTGTCTTCAGACAGTATGAGGTGTGTCAGCAACCTGTTTCGAGTGAAAAGATCATTATTACGCTTGCAAGACTGAAGTGTAATAAAAAGGCAGCCGTTATTACGGCTGCCTTTTTATGTTTGTGACATTTCACTTAATGATTCTCGATAAAATATTTTTGCGATTTGAGCAGATTCCGGCTTTGCAGAATCATTGTTTTTGTCTCGTTGAGAATATTCAGATAGAGCATGCTGGCTTTAGTACTCGTGGATCTGGTCTTGATTCGACGAATTTGATTCTTGATAGCCGCTGCCAATGAGTCGAATAATGCGTCGCGCAACTGTAAAATCAATTCGATGTCTCGGAAATCATTGTTGCGTAACATGTGGTTGATCTTATGGTAGATTGTCGACACTTTTTCATTGATTTCGCTGAGGTCCTCAACTTGTGCCTTGGTTAACCCTTCGTGGTGGTTGTCAATGTGGGTGAAACAGGGTCGAGTGATGTGTACCAGCGCTTTCGTTACCTCGTTCAAATAGTCTACAACTTGCACGTAATAATGTCCTGTGTCGATATCGTTATCCTGGAGCTTTTGTATCATGGGGAGCATCTCGTATTTACGCTCACTCGCTTGGCGGTATAGCTCTTCCGACTCTCTTACAGCCATTTTTAGCTGCTTGCGGTTTTCGCTTGAGACTCCTTGTAGAGTTTCAGAGTAAATACGTGTTACCTTCTCCATGGTTTCCCCTACTTCGTTTGCACACCGAGCCATGATGTTTTCACGGTCCGTCGCGATCGGAGCATCTTTGAGTTCGTCTTTGGCTGCACGCTTCTTGTGCAATACAC
>CASDSC010000205.1 GCA_949283215.1 uncultured Alistipes sp.
AGCTGAAAAATCTATTTCGACACATATCGTTTTCCGCACCAGGAATCGTTTCCATGACCTGTAAGAGAATTCCACACACCACACCGTCTAACAATCCGATAGCACACCGTTCTCACCTACCCTTCCATCTGCCCGTCACATGCAACACCCTCTGAAACTACCGTCTCATTGCACGGGCCCCGACACAATCTGACCCGACCAGACCAAATCCGACACACCCAAACCTGGCCAAATCCGACACACCCAGACCAGACACCATCTACCCAACCAGACACGCCCCCTCTCTACCCGTCTGACCCGACACACCGTCTCTGCTTCCGCTACTGCCTGTAAATTTCTCACGGCACACTCATTCCAAAGGTTCCGGGATCACCCCTTCGGTCAGTCTTTCTCCTCCATTTCACACCGGTCCCATCCCCCCTTGGTCTTCACCTCGGGATCCATTCTTCTCTCCGGCATCCGACTTGTTTATACCCCGAATCGTCTACCCTATGCGGCGACCCGACGGTATATTTTCCCTACGCACGATCCGTGCCGATTAGTTTGTCTTGAATGGCATCTTAATTTCAGCCAGTTCACGGTTGGCCTTGTCGATTTTCGAAGCCAGATCACGTTTGAACCGGATCATTTTTTCCAACAAAGCGGCATCACCCGTAGCCATAATTTCGGTTGCCAGAATTGCGGCATTCCGTGCACCGTCGAGAGCTACCGTAGCCACCGGGATACCCGAAGGCATCTGCAAGATCGACAAGATACTGTCCCAACCGTCGATCGAATTGGACGATTTGATCGGCACACCGATCACGGGCAGCGGGGTCAATGCCGCGATCACGCCCGGCAGATGAGCGGCACCACCGGCTCCGGCAATGATGACCTTAATCCCGCGGGAGTGAGCATTTTTTGCAAAATCGACCACCATTTCAGGAACACGGTGAGCCGAAAGCGCATTGATCTCATACGGGATCTCCATTTCGTCGAGCAATTTGGCAGCCCCTTCCATGACCTTCAAGTCAGACGTACTGCCCATAATAATACTAACCAACGGTTTCATTGTATCGTTTTTTTAAATTTTGCGATCTTGGGTTAAATGCGTACCTTCGCGACACGAAGCTACCGTGCAAAGGTAGTATTTTTCGCAGAAACTGCCACCATAAGCTGCCGAAACATGCAACACGTCACGCTACACGACAAAACTTTTGAACTGGCCATCCGGCACGAAGAGATCGTCCGAGCGATCGAGGAGGTGGCGCGGAGGATCAGTACCGATTATTCCGGCCGTACACCGCTACTGCTCGGGGTACTCAACGGCTCTTTCATGTTCATGGCCGAACTGGTTCAACACCTGAACATTGCGTGCGAGTTGTCGTTCGTCAAACTGGCCTCCTACGACGGGACCCGATCGACGGGTACGGTCCATGAGCTGATCGGCCTCACACACGAGGTATCGGGACGCGATTTATTGATTGTCGAAGACATTGTCGAGACGGGCCGTAGTATTGCCCACATGCATGCATTGCTCGAGCCACACCATCCGCGGAGCATTGAAGTGGCGACATTACTGTTCAAACCGGCACTCTATCGGGCAACCTATCCGATCCGCTATGCGGCGATCGAAACGGAGAATGATTTTCTGGTCGGGTACGGGCTCGACTACAACCAGCTCGGACGTAATCTGGGCGATCTATATAAACTGACGCATGACGACATACGATAAGGAGTTGGATGGGGGGAAGAAACTTCCTCTCGTTGAAGATTTTTACACGCTGCAAGGAGAAGGCTATCACACGGGCAAAGCGGCCTACTTTATTCGTCTCGGGGGGTGTGACGTCGGCTGTCGCTGGTGCGATGCCAAGATGACGTGGAATCCCCGCCTCTACCCACCGGTTCCGATCGATGAAGTGGTCGCACGCGCCTCATCCTATCCGGCCCAGTCTATCGTCATCACGGGGGGCGAACCACTTTTATATCCTCTCGGGCCGCTCACGGAGGCCCTGCATGCCCGTGGTCTGCAAATTTTTCTTGAGACATCGGGCTCTCATCCGCTCAGCGGCACATTCGACTGGATCTGCCTATCGCCCAAACGGCAACAGCCACCCTTGGATGAGGCCTACTCTGCCGCCCACGAGTTGAAGGTGATTGTCGAACAGGAAGAAGATTTCGTATGGGCAGAACAAAACGCATCGCGTGTGGGCAAAAGCTGCCGTTTGTACCTTCAATCCGAGTGGAGCCGATATGACTCGATGATCGCCGGTATCGTCGACTACGTCAAAGCGCATCCCGAGTGGAACATTTCGCTTCAAACGCACAAATTCATGCGGATTCCCTAATGGTTCGCAGGGAGAAATAGGAACAGCGACTGTCAGTCAGCCACCGAAATCCCTCTCGACACCACCCTTCGCAACAAGTTTTGCGGGAGCTGTTCCAGCGCAATTTTCACACAACCTCAAACGAGTTGCCAGGCAGCTTGTCTCTCACCCGCCATACCATTGACCGATTTTCCGCCGTAGAGTTGCATACAATGCACTCCGCGCACTGACCTAAAACAGGTCCCCACAGACTTTTGAAATCATAGCCGACCGTATCCTCCTCTATCCCCAGGCCATCACCGAGGTACGTTCACCATATAGCAGCTCTGCCCCCCATTTTCTATTCAACATATACCCGCGAATATCCGACATCAGATATACGACACGACCACATGTTTACCCAGTCGTGTTTCGAGCAAACGAGCGATGCGTCGGATCACACGACGCCTCAATTCATATTCATCGGGGATGTAACGATCGACATCGTGCTGACGACGGGTACCGAGGAGGAATTCGATTTCGTCACATCGCCACAACAATCGGCACAATTGGGTCACGGCATCGGCATCGGGAGAAGTTTCATCGGGAGCCGCCCCATATTCGAGCTGTTCGAGGGTTTTATTGAGCGTGACAATGCCTTCGGTAACCAGATCGATCGTCGGGATCGACCACATGGGCGGCACATCGGGGTTAACCGAGATATCATCCCTCATGACGGAGAGATTCAGTTCCCTCGCCAGGATTTCGGCCACGGGATAACCGCAAATCACTTTTCGTCCGTCAAAATCGCGCACCTTATCGGCCAACATACGATATTCGTCACGTCCCGAAGGCGGACACGAAACCAGGAGCATACGTCGAGGTGCACGTACCGCAACGGCGAGACAACTCATATCATCCGACGGGCGATTATCATCGTTTCGGGCGGCCTGCGAGACGACCAGGGCCGCCAGATCGGCCGCATTGATTTCCCGATTTCCTGCCAGAGCATATTCGACAAACTGGGCCAACGCCTCTCCACCCCATCCGAATCGGTATTTTTCGGTTCGCTGCCCGCTTTGCGTGACCCCGTCACTTACGACGATCAACCGGTCAGCCGCACAGGCTGTAAACGTCACCGAACGTATCGTCTGTTCCCGGCCATCTGACCTCACCGACCGCATCGACTGCCACTCCAAAGGCAATAAGCGACCCTCGCGAAATACCAGACAGTGGGGATTGTCATATTCTACAATAGTGACTGTCCCCGAGGTATGGTCTATATCGAGAAATGTAAATGTCGAATAACTTGTTTTACGGACACTGCAAACAGGCAATGTTTTGAGCATCATTTCACTGACAGCACGGAGATCCTCGCGTGCTGACATGAAATTCTGCAACATGGAAGCAGTCAAAGAGGCAAGGACATTCGCCTTGACGCCATGCCCCATTCCGTCGGATAGTACGAGCAGCGATCTGCCACCCAAAGCGACGGTACGCGCGAGGAAAACGTCACCGCAAATCCGCTCTCCGGCACAGTCGACCTGGCGGCATGAGACATCGAGAGCAATATTAGTCTGCATGATCGGTTCCCTCTACCATTTTGATGATTGCATTGAGACGTTCTACGACCGCCGAACCCTCTTCGCCCAGGAGAAATCCGATTTTCTGCACCATGGCCATTTTCATATCGACAGTTTCGCGCAAGCGACGCGCGATTTCGGGCGCGACGATTTCGGGCCGGCTCAAATCGGATACGAGACCGAGTATCCATCCCCCGCTGTGCAACGATGCGAAGGACACGGCAATAGGCCGATCAGCCCAATCGACCTGGAAATCGGTAATTTCTTCTCCGAGAGCAGCCTGTCTGAACAACCGGAACACACAATCATCGAAAATCGAGTCGAGCCGGCTTCCGACCAAAGCTTCGGGAGTATCAGCCATAGGGCCGAGCACTGGGGCGACCAGATCATACAACGGGCGATTTGCAGCCACGACATGCCCCTGCCGATCCATCAGCAATGCGGGCACCGGCAGCCTCATCACGATCTGCTGAATTGCCGCTTTGGCGGCAGCGGCCTGTTCTCGCAACAAGGCCAGGTCACGTTCGAGTTGTTGGATTCTGGTTTTATATCGGCCTAATTTAGCCAGTTCGACGGTGACAGCCTCCATGCGTTCGAGGGAAATGGCCCCCGAGGTACAACTTTTGAGACAAGTACCGCAACTCACACATTTATCGTAATTGATATGGCGCGCACCCTCAAGGAGATACACCGCACCTGTCGGACATTCCTCGAGGCATCGGTTGCATTCGGTGCAACGGTCGTTATCGATATAAAAGAATTTCATCGTGCGATCGTTGAATTTGGCGAAATTTATGAAAAATAAACCGGTTTGCCATTGTTTTACCAAAGTTTTTGATTTTCTTTGTATACATCATTTTTTTAATTTCATTTCTATGAAGGGAACAGTTAAATGGTTTGATTCAGTCAAAGGCTATGGCTTTATCACAACCGAAGCAGGTAGTGACATTTTCGTACACTACACAGGCATCAACAAAGAAGGTTTTCGCGGTCTTGAAGAGGGTCAGAACGTTGAATTCGAGGTCAGCGAAGGCAAGAAAGGCGAACAAGCCACCAATGTGACGGTAATAGGATAATTAGTAGATCAATATCATACTTTATTTTCTTATTCGAATCGAAAAGGCTTCCCCTCAGGGAAGCCTTTTTCGTTCCGTCGAGTATTTTCCACGAGTCAGCGAATCCGTTCGAGTTGTATCGCCTTGATGATGCCGGATTCGACGGCACAAGGATTCAACAAGGTATCGAGTTACGAAATAGAAATTGATAAACAACGTCCAAATAATTATTATCTTTGTTTAGCATCGGACCATCACACCGATCGCACCTTTAGCCGTATGGACATTCTCGAATTTCGCGAATTTTGTCTTACGTTCCCGGGCAGTGAAGAGTGCATGCCGTTTGACGAGAGGACTTTGGTATTCAAAGTAGGCGGTCGTATGTTCACCCTTGCCGACACGATCGATTTTGCATGGATCAACCTCAAATGCGATCCCGACCGGGCAATTATTCTGCGCGAGCGCTATCCCGAGGTAATCCCTGGGCGTCACATGAACAAACGCCATTGGAACTCTGTACGGGTTACGGGTGATCTCCCTGACTCACTGCTGCGTACCTGGATCCGCGACTCATACGATTTGGTTGTATCCGGTTTACCCCGCCGCATACGCGAAACACTTGATGTGCAATAGAAAAACAGCCTATACACGGGTATTTTAACCCGCACATGACGCTTTTATTTTACATTCGTCAGATCAAGCCCAACAACATTTCCACCATTTACGACATCCAATCCCTACTCAAAACATCCAGCCCTCTACCCCCTCAAACGTTTTTGGTATCCAGACTTTCCACAGGCCTCATCTCTCCGCCTCCCATTAGGCTTTACCATTCCACTCCACAAACAGCCACCCAATACCCAGTCGTAACCCTCACACAACCAATTCACCCACCCCGATCATTTCACCGTCACATTGCCGGCCCGTCTCTGCACAGGATACCTACTCCACCACAACGCATATTTTCCAGGAAGATCGAGTCTGATATTTTCGTATCTTTCGCACGATTCATTACTCGACCATGGCCAAAATCAATAAAACGAACGCTGCACGCCTGCTGGACCGGGCAGGAATCTCCTACGACTTGGTTCCTTACGAAGTAGACGAAAACGATCTTGCCGCCACCCATGTGGCTGCCCAATTGGGCGAAGACATTCGTCAGGTTTTCAAGACTCTGGTCCTACGTGGCGATCGCCACGGTGTATTCGTATGCGTCATTCCGGGTGACGGAGAAGTCGATCTGAAAAAGGCAGCCCGGGTCTCGGGGAACAAGAGTGCCGAGATGCTGCATATGAAAGAGTTGCTACCCACCACAGGATACATACGTGGAGGCTGTTCTCCGATCGGCATGAAAAAAATGTTTCCGACCTTTCTTCATGAAAGTGCGATGACCTTCGATCACATATATGTGAGTGCCGGTATACGGGGTCTTCAATTGAAACTGGCTCCCTCCGTCCTTCAGTCGATGTGTAAAGCGACACTCTGCGACTTGCTGTAAAGCGACGCTCCCCGACCCGCAATCACCGTCCCCCTTCAAGTGCACTTTACCTCTTCTCCCATCATTCCACTCGCGTCCGACAGGCCAACACGACGGGAGATATTTTCATTTTTCATCCCCATCGGCCGCTGTACCTCTATCGCACTTACCCCTCACATTCCCCCGACTGACATTCGGACAACTACAGCATCATTTGTCACGACAAAAAAACCGGGACGAGATCTTGCAAATCTCGTCCTGGTCTATTATCCTATCCGGCGATCCGGCTTTCAGAATTCTACCATGCGAAGAGCGGGTAATTCGCCATCAAGGCATTCACCTCGCCGCGCACCTGAGCGATCACCTCGGCATTGTCCGGATCAGACAACACACGGTCAATCATATCGACGATCGTCTCCATCTGTTGCTCTTTCAACCCGCGGGTAGTGATGGCTGGGGTACCGACACGGATACCCGATGTTTGGAACGGAGACCGAGAGTCGAACGGCACCATATTTTTATTGATCGTAATATCGGCTTGCACGAGGGTATTCTCCGCCTTTTTACCGGTCAGTTCGGGGAATTTGGTACGCAGGTCGATCAGCATCAGGTGGTTGTCAGTACCGCCCGAAACGATCTTGTATCCACGTTTGGCAAAAGCCTGCGCCATGGCCGCCGCATTCTTCTTCACCTGCATTTGATACTCTTTGTACGCGGGTTCGAGGGCTTCGCCGAACGCTACGGCTTTGGCTGCGATCACATGTTCGAGGGGACCGCCCTGAATTCCGGGGAATACAGCGGAATTGAGCATAGCCGACATCATTTTGATCTCCCCTTTAGGAGTGGTGACTCCCCAAGGATTCGGGAAATCCTGCCCCATAAGGATCACACCGCCACGAGGACCGCGCAAAGTTTTGTGCGTAGTCGAGGTAACAATATGAGCATATTTGACGGGGTTATCGAGCAAACCGGCTGCGATCAGTCCGGCCGTATGAGCCATATCGATCATCAGCAGCGCGCCCACCTTGTCGGCGATTTCACGCATACGTTTGTAATTCCACTCGCGGCTGTAAGCCGAAGCCCCACCCACGATCAATTTGGGTTTGTGTTCGAGGGCGAGACGTTCCATTTCGTCATAATCGACCATTCCGGTCTCCTCTTTCACTTTATATCCTACGGCTTTATAGAGCATACCCGAGGTATTGACAGGCGAACCATGCGAGAGGTGCCCACCATGCGAGAGGTCGAGTCCCATAAACGTATCACCGGGTTTCAGCACGGTAAAGAATACAGCCATATTGGCTTGCGCTCCGGAGTGGGGTTGCACATTTGCATATGCAGCGCCATACAACTCTTTGAGGCGGTCGATGGCCAGTTGTTCGACCTGATCGACGATTTGGCAACCGCCGTAATAACGTGCCTTAGGATATCCTTCGGCATACTTATTGGTGAGCACTGAACCCATCGCCTGCATCACCTGTTCGCTGACGAAATTTTCCGAGGCGATCAATTCGATGCCGCACATTTGGCGTTTTTTCTCTTGCTCGATAAGATCGAACAATTTGGTGTCTCTAGTCATATGCTTATATTTTAACAAATATTTAGCGAAACGTAATAAATGGATGCGCCAAAGGTAATAAAAAATGCGGATAAAATAATGCCGATACGACAATGAACGAGCAACGCGTCCAACATAATAAATCTTCGAACACAATACAGGACCGGGGAAACGGGTATCCTCAAACCAGACCTCACAACTATTGATGAAGTCGGCGTATCCGTTCCAACTCGTATCGATCGTTTCGAGACTCTCCGGCCCAGTTATCTCACCGGGGGTCGAAACGACGACAAACCACAGCCCACATTTATTATCCGAGCTATCGATGTTTCTACCATTGTTTAAATCCGCTACCGAAACGGGGACACCGTTCGGAAATAGAAAATAAATTCTATCTTTGTGTCGGGCAAAACATTGAAAGCCTCAGGGAAAAACCGCATAATTTCACTTTAAACCATATAAAACCGATGAAATTACTTGAAGGGAAAGTGGCTGTCATCACCGGTGCCGCAC
>CASDSC010000206.1 GCA_949283215.1 uncultured Alistipes sp.
AAGGCTCGTTTCCATCGGAGGAAACGAAACCGCACCGAAAATATCGCCTGACGGGAAATTCCTCGCTTTCGCCTCGGATATCAACGGCAACAACGACGTATATATAGTCCCCATCGAAGGAGGCGATGTCAAACGGCTCACTTGGCACGAAAGTAACGATGTCCCCGCTGCTTGGAGCCCCGATTCGAAAAGTATCTATTTCGAAAGCAACCGGGCCAACGGATGGACAACGTATAAAGTTAACATCGACGGCGGCACCCCGGAACGTCTGTTCGACGGATATTTCAATACGATACACAATCTGGTCGAAAATCCCGTATCGCATGTATACTACTTCAACGAATCGGGTGAAAGTATCGGTTTCCCCACACGGAAACGGTATGTAGGCGAACACAACGCAGATATCAGAATGTGGAACCCGGCAACACGCGAGTACAAAACGCTCACTAACCATCCCGGAAAGGATTGCTGGCCAATGACGGACAAAGAAGGAAACCTATATTACGTTTCGGATGCCCTCAATCAGGAAGCAAACATCGTGAAGTATGATCCAAACGGTGGAAAATCGACTCAACTCACCGAATTCGACCAATCGGTACAATATCCCTCCATCAGCTATGACGGCTCGAAAATCGTCTTCCTTCTCGGATATAAAATCACTTGCCTCGACCCGAATACTGGCAACGTAACTGTACCGGAAATATCAATCGCTGACAACAGCACCGAAATGCAACGCTCGTTCGCCGGACAAAGGCCCCAAAATGTAGCCGTTTCCCCCGACGGTCGAAAATTCGCCCTTTCGATCCGCGGATTACTCTACGTATCGGACTCGCTCGGAAAATATTGCAAACTGCTCGAAACACCGAAAGATGAGCGCGTCGACCAAGTAGTATGGAGCGACAACCAAACAATTTATTACATCCGAACAGACAAAGGATACAAAAACATCTTCCGAATCAAAGCCGATGGTTCGGAACCTGAAAAAGCCGTTTACCAGGCACCCGTCAACGTACAATCGCTCGTTAAATCGCACAAAGGAGACAAAATTGCATTCATCAGTGGCAGCAACGCCGTTATGTTGCTCGATGCAGCAAAAGGAACAACTGAAAAAATTGCCGATGCGGAATTCTGGTCGTTCAGTTCCTACTCGCTCTGCTTTTCGTTCGATGACAGCCATCTCGCATTCGAAGCAATGAGCAGGTTCGAAAACGACATCTATATCTACGACTTCAAAAACAAGACACTACACAACCTCACTAACTCAGCATCGACCGAATGGAACCCACAATTTGCACCAGACGGGAAAAACCTTTATTTCGTTGCAGACCTATTCAACTCTTCGTTCCCACGCGGTGGCGGTGCTTCAACTCTATACCGGTTGCCACTCCAACGGTACGACCAAGTTCCTTTCAAATCGGCAGCTTACGACCAACTATTCTGTGAACGAGACACTACAAAACGACAAGAAAAACGAAATAAAGAACTGATCATCAATTACGACGACATTTTCCGCCGTCTGCAACCCATGCCCGAAAATGGCCACTCGCTATTCACATACCGCTCGGGCAAAAAATCGTGGCTGCTATACTCCGCGTGGAACAAGGTCAAATGCCTCGAAATTTCAAATCCTGAGGCTCAACCTCAAGAAATCCCGGAACTGAGAAATGGGTATTTCACCACTTCTGATAACGGATTGTACTATGTGGCTGGAGGGGACATCTACACGGTAAACCTCGACCCCATCAGAACCAGCAAGGTATCGATCGCTCAAAATGTCGAAAAAAGCCTGAACGACGAATTCCGCCAAATGTTCTACGAAGCATGGGCCGTCATGGAACAAAATTTCTATGACGTTAATTTCCACGGCACAGACTGGAAAGCCGACCGCGATTACTACGCCTCTTTCCTGCCTTTCGTGCGGAGCCGTGCACACCTGCGCACTCTATTTAATGACATGCTCGGCGAACTCAACTCTTCGCACCAGGGATTTTACTCGTGGGGCCCCGAAGAGGAGCAACCCCAGATCCATGCTTTCTCGGCTGAAACCGGAATCGTTTGGCGTAACGACAAACCCTTCGTGATCGACCGAATACTCACCGACTCGCCTGCCAACAATGTCGATTGCGACATCAAATCTGGCGATGAACTCGTCGCTGTCAACGGGAAACGTGTCGACCAAAATATGAATCGCGAAAGCTACTTCCTGTTCCCTTCGGCACCCGACGAAATCAAATTAACGCTCGCACGCGGAGGTAAAGAGTTCGACGTCAAACTCCACGTTACCTCTTACGGGCAAGTCAAGAACATGTTGTACACAGAATGGGAAGACAAATGCCGCGAAAGAGTTGACGCACAAACAAATGGCCGCGTCGGATACATCCATATGAGAGACATGGGAGGAAATGCCCTCCAGGAATTCCTCAAAGCGATGCATACGGATGTGGTAAATCGTGACGCCCTGATCCTCGACCTGCGTTACAACAACGGAGGCAACGTTCACAAAGAGGTCATCGACTTCCTCGGACAACGCGCCCACTTCCGGTGGAGTTACCGCGATTTCCCGTCAACCACTCATCCCAACGTCACCCCAGGAGACAAACCTCTCGTGGTTCTTGTCAACGAACGTAGCCTCAGTGACGCAGAAGTCACCTCGAACGGAATCCAAACCCTCGATATCGCGACTATCGTCGGAACCGAAACATATCGCTGGATCATCTTCACATCAGGTGTATCCCTCATCGACGGATCGTCATGCCGGATGCCCGCATGGGGTTGCTATTCACTGACTGGCAAAGACCTCGAAAGCACCGGGGTCAAACCCGATATTTATGTGAAAAATACTTTTGTCGACCGGCTCGAAGGAAACGACCCACAACTCGACACTGCCATCAAAGAGGTATTGAGACAACTCGGTGAATAACTCTGAGATTAACTTACTAAAGGTATCCGCCCGGCTTCAAATAGACGAAGCCGGGCGGTCACTTTATAAGGACATAATATGTCACCAACCAATTTCTACTTTGACTATCAAACCTCTCGTGTTCGACATGTTTAAAATATTCGATTTACACATCAGGTTGTAATTTAAAAACGAAGACCTGACGGGCATATATCAAACATGACCACATGATGCCTCGGATTGGCAAATCCAACCATCAAATATCACACCTCGCACATAAAGCCTAAAAATCTCCAATTGGCGAAATAGTAAATTTTGCTTATTTTAGATGCCCAAACCAAACAATAATCATTCTTAACAGACAATCTAAATTAACCCTAATCTAACTTACTACATGAACCGAATGTCTTTATTCCGGCTATCCGCGGCCATGGGCCTCGTTGCCCTGCTCGGTGGAGCAACAGCTTGCGCTAACAACCCGCAAAAAGAAGCCGAACAATGGGCTAAAGAAACCTTAAAAGAATTACCCCTTGAGAAAAAGGTCGCACAACTGATCTGTACTGATATTGCCGGTGACTGTGCTGATATGAACAGTCCGCAATTCGCCCGTTGGATGGCCTTTGCCAAGGATTACGGAGTAGGTGGGTTCGTCGTATACGGCGGTACCGCTCAGAATGTCGCCAAACTGACCAATGCTCTCCAAGAAGCCGCTCAAATCCCCCTACTCATTTCGGCCGATTTCGAAGGTGGTCCGGGCCAGCAATTCAAAGATGCTTCAGAGTTCCCGGCAAACATGGCTTTTGCCGCAGCAAACGACGAAAAACTGATGTATCGTGCTGCCCGCATAATGGCTGAAGAAGGGCGTGCTACTGGTATTCACCTGACATATACTCCTGTTTCGGACGTATCCGTCTCGGAAGATAACCCCCAGGAAAGCGTGCGTTCTTTCGGAGGAGATCTCGATCTGATGAGCCGACTCCTTAAAGCATACGTCAAAGGTTACTCCGAAGAGGGTATGATCACAACAGCCAAACATTTTCCCGGGCGGGGAGATATGAGAGCGCTGCCGGAATACCCCGGATTTAATCAAATTACCAAATCGTCCGATGAGTTTGAGGCGCAAGAGCAACGCGCTTTCCAGGCTGCTGTCGATGCTGGTGTCGCCTTTATCATGACCGAACATATCGCTGTCCCCTCGGTGACAGGCGGTTCGTTTCTGCCGGCCAGCGTCGAACCTAAATTGGTAAAAGGTATTATTCGGGACAAACTCGGTTTCGAAGGTATTATAACCACCGATGACCTTTGGTATGACCATGTAACCGCTCGGTTCGGCCGGGAAGAGGTTGCTATCAGGGCACTCGAAGCAGGACATGACATCCTATTGAAACCAGCGGACCCTGTGGCTACGATCGAAGCAGTCACTGAAGCCGTTCGTAGCGGACGTATCAGTGAAGAGAGAATTGATGCCTCAGTGTACAAACTTCTCGTGCACAAAGCACTGCTCGGACTCCATACTAATCGTCTAACCGACGTGGATGCAATCGCCTCGCATGTCGGTACTCCGGAACATTTGGCTGTCGTCGCAGAAGTAGCCGACCGTTCAGTAACCATGTTACGAAACGAAGGTGCACTGCCCATGAAGATCTCCGATCCGGCGCGGGTAACACATATCACCATTCAAAAATATGAAGAGCAACCGAATGCACAGTTGCTGGCTGATAAGGTGGCTGCTGCATATCCCGGAATCCACACTTTTGCACTCAAACCGAGCAGTGCTGCAACCGAGTACGATGCCATCCGTAAAGCAGTCGCTCAATCGGATCAGGTGATCATATCGCTCCTTATCGAACGGGATCGGTTCGGGGACCCTGCTCCATTACGTGAAGCGGATCGTACGCTAATCAACGAAATCTCTGAAGCGAAACCGGGAGCTGTGGTAGCCATGTCCTACGGGAACCCCCATTTGGTCGCAAAAAAGAACAACATTCCAGCATTCCTCTGCGGTTTCGGTGAAGGCGGATGGCACGGCAACCAGACAATCTATTTCGACTCATTCCTCAAAATCCTCGACGGTTCGCTCAAACCGAGTGGCCGACTGCCAGTCAAGGTAAACGACCAGTACCCGATTGGCACTAGTCTGAAATACTAGGCAAGAAATTTATCGCTCTATATACACTTAGTCCCGAGTCTGATATCCAGACTCGGGACTGTTTTTTATTTAAAAGACAAACCACTACCGGCTCACCTACTCGACTCAAATAGACAACTTAATACGATTCAACAGGACCAAACAGGATTGGCCAGCTTCATTACCAAACACAAATCATTTTTTCAACGACTCGAAGCCCAAACCATAAACACCCATCACACTCCCCACCGTTATAAATGCTCCCGGATCGCATTCTCGTATAATGCGAAACAGATGGCCCGTTTCATTCTTGCGGCAAACGACCATAATGACTTTCTCTGCCTTCTGGGTGTACCAGCCCGTCGCGTCTAACAGCGTCACGCCACGGCCCATCTCACTCGACACTCGTGCGGCTATCTTCGCAAAATGACTGGATATGATCAACATCTGAGAGGATTGCCGGTTGCCTGCCAACACCGCATCCAATGTATAACCGTATATCGCAACCAAAATGTACCCGTATATGGCTGCCGTAATATTCTTGAAAACAAAAACCGACGAACCGATGATGACCATATCACACAACATAATAATACAGCCATAACTGATATTGCGGTATTTGTTAACGATCATCGCGACAATGTCGGACCCCCCGGTACTGCCCCCCTGGGCAAAGCACAAACTGACGCCAAATCCAGAAACAGCTCCGCCCAAAATAGCAGACAACAGTTTATCCCCCGCCAAACCCAATAAATCAGGCGGGACAAACTGTTGCATTACCCCCATGGAAAACGAAATGAAAAAAATTGCGTAGAGGGTCTTCGCTCCGAAACGGATCCCAATCAACCACGCCGCTATCGCCAATAAAAGCGCATTAGCCACGAAAAACGTGATCCCAATCGGAATACCTCCCGAAACACCTCCGGTAGCATAATAAACAACCAAGGCCAAACCAGCCATCCCTCCACCCACCAAATCAGCTGGTATGATGATCGTGGTCCATGCAAACGAATACAACGTCAGGCCGAACGAAATAATAAGATATTCTTTCAGGGTACGTCTGACTAGACCCCGGGTAATTTTAGGTAGAGTGATCATGTGGCTGGTTACGAGTAAGTTAGCTGCAGCAAAACTAATCTTTTTTAAATTACATTATCGCCCGAAACCCTATTTTTTTTAAACAGAGAATAGTCGATTCGTCCATTCTCAAACAAAACGTTCTCTTCTGGCAGATCCTTTATGAAACCAACGATCCGGCAACCACTTCGG
>CASDSC010000207.1 GCA_949283215.1 uncultured Alistipes sp.
CGAATGTCCTCACACGATGCAGGAAATCGGTCGGTTGCGTGAGGTATCGTTTCGTGATGCAGGAGGAGGGACCGGCTGCGAAGTCGACATCGACGAGCTCGACACCGTACCAGGCGGTTACAACCAACTGATCGTATGGGATCCGAGTGCGAAGGAGATCGTCGGAGGATACCGATATATCATTTCGCGTTCGACTCACCCTCAATACTTGTCCACGGAACATTACTTCCGTTTCAGCGATAAATTTCGACAAGAATATCTGCCATATACCATAGAATTGGGACGTTCATTCGTGCAACCCCACTATCAGGGGACACGCACCAACCCCAAAGCCATTTATGCTCTGGACAATCTCTGGGACGGACTGGGCGCATTGATCGTTCAAAATCCCGACATGCGCTATTTTCTGGGAAAAGTCACCATGTATGGCGATTATAATCGAACTGCACGTAACACACTAATATATTTTCTGCGCAAATATTTCTCAGACACGGAAGAGTTAGTCACTCCGCTCTATCCTATTGATCTTGAGATGGATGAAGAACGCCTCGCAGCGCTCTATACAGGTAATTCTTTCGCAGAAGATTATAAGATTATGGTCCGTGAAGTTCGCGCCCATCAGGAAAATGTTCCTCCTTTGATCAACTCCTACATGAATTTATCCCCTTCGATGCGCGTATTCGGCACAGTCATCAACCCCGATTTCGGCAATGTTGAAGAGACCGGCATCTTGATCACGATCGCGGACATTTATCCGAACAAATCGGAACGGCACACCAGAATGTAGTACTGTATTGGGTCCTTTAAACCTGATCCATACCTGATTCCCGGCAGGGTATCGCCCACAAAATCCGGATCCGGTCTAACACGCCCAACACCAGAAAGTACCTAAGAGAGATCGTCCTTCGATCCCTCCTACTGACCAGCAATTACCACAATCAAGATCTACCTTAATCCGGGGGCAAAACAAGACTACTCCCCGTCAGGCTACAAGTGCCATCACACCGATTCCATTCACGTTCAAACACGAAGTAGGATTCTCCATATCACAAAAATCTCCCTACTGAAAAACAGGCCCGATGTAATTACAAATATTCCGGCACTGTCATTATATTTTCCTATCTTTGCCATGATGAATACACCGACCCATATCCCTCTTGCCGAACGGCTGAGACCCAGGACGTTCGACGACTATATCGGCCAACACCATTTGGTCGGTCCTCAAGGGGTTTTCCGTAAATTCATCGAAACGGGGAATGTTCCGTCATTCATCCTCTGGGGCCCTCCCGGTGTCGGAAAAACCACCCTGGCAAAACTCGTCGCCACGACACTCGACCGCCCGTTCTATACACTATCGGCCATCAACTCAGGAGTCAAGGAGGTACGCGAAGTAATCGACCAAGCACGTAAGGTACAGTTCTTCAATACTCCCGCTCCATTCCTCTTTATCGACGAAATCCACCGCTTCAACAAATCACAGCAAGATTCGCTACTCGGGGCAGTGGAACAAGGCGTGGTAACGTTGATCGGGGCCACAACAGAAAACCCATCCTTTGAGGTAATATCGCCTTTACTTTCGCGTTGCCAGGTCTATATCCTCAAAGCGATGGAAGAACCCGATCTGCAAATGCTGCTCGATCGGGCCATTACCCAAGATACCATATTAAAAGAACGAGGGGTACACGTCGAAGAAACCGCCGCTTTGTTCCGGTTCTCGGGAGGCGATGCGCGCAAACTACTGAACATCATCGATATTATAGCCGGCGCCACTGAAGGAAAGATCCTGATCAACGACCAGATCGTAACTGATGCGCTGCAACAGAATATCGCACTCTACGACAAAAACGGCGAGCAACATTACGACGTTATTTCGGCCTTTATCAAGTCGATACGCGGAAGCGATCCCAATGCAGCCATCTACTATCTGGCCCGTATGCTGGCCGGAGGGGAAGACCCCAAATTCATTGCCCGCCGTTTGGTAATCCTGGCCTCGGAAGATATCGGTCTGGCCAACCCCAACGCATTATTGTTGGCCAATGCTTGCTTCGATACCGTACACAAGATCGGAATGCCCGAAGGTCGTATCCCGCTGGCAGAAGCCACTATTTACCTGGCCTCAAGCCCGAAAAGCAACTCGGCATACCGGGCGA
Source organism: uncultured Alistipes sp. (assembly GCA_949283215.1). Classification (GTDB taxonomy): domain Bacteria; phylum Bacteroidota; class Bacteroidia; order Bacteroidales; family Rikenellaceae; genus RGIG1874. The sequence continues at coordinate 2,151 of CASDSC010000207.1, forward strand.
TCGGCGATGCATTAGCCTTTGTGGAACGGGACACGACGGACCGCCCAGTTCCGCTGCATATCCGCAACGCACCGACCAGTCTGATGAAAAAAATCGGTTACGGAAAAGATTACAAATATGCCCATGATTTCGAGGGTAATTTCACCGAACAGGAGTTCATGCCCACAGGACTGGAGGGACACAAATTCTATGAGCCTCAAATCAATACACAGGAAAACACCATGGCTCAACGGCTCAAAAACTGGTGGAAAGCGAAATACAAATATTAAGGCTGCAAACAGTATCTCACGGAATAAAAATCCCGTTACAATTCCACGGCACAACGCATGCAAAGAGAGTAGGTTCACAAACATTTGAGAGCAATCGGGGCCACAGGTAAATCACGATACGCCCCCAAGACCGGCAGCATATAACACTACGGGCGACCCAACAATACCAAGAA
>CASDSC010000208.1 GCA_949283215.1 uncultured Alistipes sp.
CCGCTGTTCGTGATCGTTGTCCTATTTGTGGCTATCCTATGCAGTTTCGCTGGAATAAAAACTATGGTTTGAAATTGTGGATTTGTGCGAATGATCAGGAGATCTGCGGTTTTATGACCAACGATAAACGAGGCGGGAAACTCTCTATCCAGAAATGTGATTGGTGTAAAGATGGATATTTAATCGTTAAGCAAGGACGCTCTGGGTATATTTTGGGATGTACCAATTACAAACAGGATAAATCAGGATGTGGGAGGATGTTAAATCAAACTCACTATCTTGCCTGGAGAAATAACGATTTTGGGCAGCTTGATCCCTCGTCGGTTCGTCCCGGTTATATGTTTCAACAGGCCTCTGCTCCTCACAAAGAAGTTACTCCTGAGATGATTCCTGTAAAACGGACGATGAAACCCACAACTGAAAGGAGAAAGCGTCAGGTTCATACCGTCGGTCTCGCTGTTCGGACGATCGAAAAAGATGGTTTTCGAGTGTTGGTGGATTCCGAAGGAAAACTGCTGACCGATATGGTTCTCCTTGCAAAACTCCGAAAATTGAGGCTGGAGATAGCCCGAAAGAATGATTTACCGGCCTTTCGTGTTCTACAGAATGACGTTTTGGTCCGATTGGCAACCGATATGCCGGTGTCGCGCGAAGAATTTGTCGCAATTAAAGGACTTGGAGACCGTAAATATGAACAATATGGCGATTGGTTTATTCAAGCGATACGTGAATATCTGGAGCGTTGAGAGGAATGCTGGATTCTTAATTTATATTGTTATATCTGCCTCGAGTGCTATTTACAGGACAAAAAAGGTCGCACTGAAGTCAAAACCTTAAATGAACATGAGAGCTTTTTTTATTGACTCATGGTGAATTTGTCTTCCAGCTGGTTTTTAAGGGAGGGATATCTGGGTGGTGATGGAAATCGTTAGGTTACTTGTTGGGTTGTAGAGGACAAATATGGTAGGCGTTGCTGTGAAATCGAAAACTTCCGATCTTAATTCGTGTTGTCATAGTAATATTCTATGCGTGAAAGTTGCAATACTAATAATTTTGTAATGACTAGATTTATAGTTGTTTGTGATTGATGTTTGTGCCGAATACCATGCAGGATAATAATATAATCTAATTCTTCAAGCATGCCTCGATTAATTTCTTGGTGTGCATTTTTTTGCCTATATCGGTTGCAGTTTACGGTAGGAGGGTGATGGATTCAATGTGAAATGTGCAAGATACGATTGTGTCTCAAGTGGTTCCGGACAAAGCTTGTTTTGTACATACTATTCGGATCGTACCCCATGTACCCTAGTTTTCGACGATGATATTGCGACCAATCCCAAGGGCGGATTTATTTTCAAAGGGGGTAAATATAGTTCTTAACCCATGAATGATTTGTTGAACTCAACTCTTGACGAGGTATGGCCTGTAGCCGATGGGTATGTTTCCCAGGAGATTATTGATTGCAGTTTTAAGGATTGATGAACACCAAACCGAGATATTAGCGCATTATTCAAGAGAACATGCTAAAACTATTTTTTTGGGGACCGCTTTGTTCTAACTCAAGAAGTTGCCGTTTTATGCTGATACCTCCCGCATAACCGACCAATGATCCATTGGCGCCGATTACGCGATGGCAAGGGATAATGATGGCTATCGGATTGAGGTGATTGGCTCCGCCTACGGCGCGACAGGCTGCGGGACGACCGATTATGGCGGCAATTTGTGCATACGTGCGTGTATATCCATAGGGGATCTCCCGTAATGCGTTCCAGACTTGTTTTTGAAATGGGGTTCCCGCGGGTTCGAGTGGAAGATCGAAAACAGTCAGGTTTCCTTTGAAATAAGCGTCCAATTGTTTTTTTGCTTCATGCAACAGAGGCGATTCATGCGATGCATTCACATATGGGACAGAGGACTGTGTATGTCCAAAAGTGAGGCGTGTGAGCGCACATCCATTCTCGACTAAAAAGAGCGGTCCGACGGGACTATTGTAAAGGGCGCTATATTCCATATTGAGTTATTTTTTACGGGGAGCCGGATCGGTCAGGTTACAGGCACCGCCTGCGATTTCCCACAAATACAGCGAAGCGACGGAGCCAAAAGGAGTGTATCTGCGTCGATATTTATCAAACAGTATCCGATCGATTGAACGGTGCCGGTATAACATCCTCATTCCCCGTTGAATTGCCAGGTCGCCGAAACTGAGTATATTGGGTCGTTGCATGGAGAAGAGCATGAGCATTTCGGCAGTCCACACGCCGATGCCGTCAAATTTTGTCAGTTCACGGCAAACCTCATCGTCAGACAGGGAAACCAATCGATCGGGCTGGAAACTACCGTCGAGGATACGGTTTGCAGCTCCGAGAATGTAGGCCGCTTTTTTTTCGCTGATTCCACAGCTGCGCAAGGCTTCGGTCGGGAGGGATACCAGTTGTTCTGGAGTGATCTTTCCGGCTAGGGAATACAAACGCTTCCATATCGTCTGAGCAGCACGACCTGCGATTTGCTGCCCAATGATTTGGAATACGAGCGAGGCAAACAGGTCGGGATTTACCTCTCTACGGATTGGGCCGATGAGTTGTATGGCCGCACCGAGACGTCGATCCCGACGA
>CASDSC010000209.1 GCA_949283215.1 uncultured Alistipes sp.
CGAAGTGCAACATCACCAAACTTTTTCGCCCCGCCTGACCAAAATACGATCGGTCAATCGCCACAAAATATCCAAATATCTTTCTTATCTTTGCTCGGACTCGATAATCCCCACCCGCCATGAAAGAACAACCTAAAAAAATAACAATCAAGGATGTCGCCCGGCTGGCCGGCGTATCGAAAGGTACCGTCGACCGTGTATTGCACAATCGGGGTGAAGTGTCGCAGGCCAGCAAAGAACGGGTGCTCGAAGTGATTCGACAAATCGATTACAAACCTAATATATACGCTTCGATGCTCGCATCGAAGAAAAGTTACAGATTCGTCTGTCTGATCCCGGGATTCAAACCCGGAGAATATTGGGAAACCGTACACAAAGACATTCAACGAGCAACCGAACGAACCCGTAATTTCGGCTATGAAATCGAGGTCGTTTTTTACAACCAGTTCGAACTCGAATCGTTCCGTGAGGCCTGCAGAAAAGTACTCGACAATCCGCCCGACGCGGTGCTGCTCGCTCCCATTTTCCGCGACAGCACCACTCAGTTCACCGCAGAACTCGGACGTTTGAATATTCCATTCGTTTACATCGACTCTAAACTCGACCACACGAATTATCTGGCATATTTCGGCATGCCCCTGTTCGAAAGCGGGTACCTCGCGGGTAGCCTGCTCCTCAAACACCAACAAGTGACCGAATTGGCAAACTTCCGGCTCGAACGGGGGGGAGGTCCACAAGACAACCCCACTCTCGCCCGAAGAGAAGGGTTTCTCGCATACATCAAAGAACACAACCCAAACATTCAGGTATACAACGCATTTCTCAAACCGTACGACCCCGTTCAAAACTTGCGAACGCTCGACTCGTTCTTCAATGAACACCCCAATGTCACCCATATCGTGATGTTCAATTCACGCGTGCACCTGATCTCGGAATACCTTGAAAGCCACGGAATGACCGACAAAATCGTCCTCGGATTCGACCTCCTCGGCCGAAACATCGAAGGTCTCAAAAAAGGTTTCGTCGACTATATCATTGCGCAACGCACCGAAACCCAGGTATATCGGGGAATCATGGCAATGATCGAATATTTTGCGTTCAAGAAAAGTCCTGTCTCAAAGGACAATTTCATGTCGCTCGACATCATCACGAAAGACAATCTCGATTTCTATTTCGACGTCCAGGAATTTTAATCCCCGCACATAATAGAAGAAAGAATGAGGACCGAAGCATATGGTTTCGGTCCTCATTCTTTCTTGCCCCTCAAGCAATTTACAGATTCAAAATCCGAAGTTCCTTCGGATACATATTATTGACCCGGTTACCAACCCGCTTTGCCCAGCCGATCGGTAACCCTTCGTAGCAAACCAAATTAAGACCTTCGGCAAACAAAACCGGATCTAACGTCTGTTTACGCAAATATTCGCGTGCCACATCCAGGGACAATTCCGCCTCCGGGACCCAAGCCCGATCTTTACGTGAAACAGGTTGCCGCGAGTCGACATGCTCTATTGCCTGCACAACATCAGTGGATTGAGGTAATTCTACCTTCGGGTCGGTAGACAAACCCGCGGCCGACAACGCTGCCTGAAGTGCGCCCGAGGATGTCTCGTCGGGACAACGCACCAGATCGTGAAACAAAGCCAGCGAATGGTCCGGTCGGAGCGTATGCCCGTACAACTGCCCCATCTGAACCCCCGACGTCACGACATTCAACGAGCCCGCCAATGCAAGTACATCCTCAAACGAGTGCGCATAATAACCATACAACTGTTCACCTACTGCACCAAACTGCATATACTCGGGTTGGGCCACCCATTCGCCCAACTCAAGAGCAGAACGACGCGGCAACGGAACCAAAGGGCTCTTGCGTGCCCGAGGCGTCTGAGGTCGTGTCCGTCCGTCTCCCTTGCGTAATACCGCCGCAAAAAAACCTTCGCCCGAAAGCCGGTGAGGATAGAATCGAAAAGTCGGAATTCCTCCCTCAGAACCCGTCACAATACCCCACTCAGGATCAATCGGAATCTCAACGCCTTCGCAATCGAACTCAGAGGCAAGCCAGCGCACATTCGCCTCATTTTCATCGGTATTGAAAGTACAGGTACTATACACGAGAATACCTCCGGGTTTGAGAGACGGCCAAATACTTTCCAATATATGCCGCTGTCGCGATGCACACAGCATCACGGCCGACTCGCTCCATTCAGTACGGGCCGCTGGATCCTTACGGAACATACCCTCGCCCGAACATGGTGCATCGACCAATACGAAATCAAACCAGTCGCGAAAGCCTGCATAATGCGAAGGATCGTCGTTGGTCACCGTCACATTGCCCAAACCCCAGCGCCGGACATTATCGGCAAGCACCAAAGCCCGTGAGCGGTTCACTTCATTGGCGACCACCGTACTGTCAAGCCCGGCAAGCGATGCAAGCAGAGTCGTCTTTCCCCCGGGGGCAGCACATAGATCGAGCAGGCGCAGCGGTGCTGGATCGTCTCCTACGACCTGCCGAAAAATATGCTCGATGAACATCGAACTTGGTTCCTGAACATAGTAGGCTCCACCATGAAACAACGGATCAAGCGTAAACTGCGGACGTTCGTCCAAATAAAAGCCATAGCGAGACCACGGAACTCCCCGTCCTTCGGGACGAGCAGCCAATTTATAGGGATTGAAGCGGATCGATGTAGGCGATTCACCCTCCAGCGCCTCGAACAAACGAGCACTCTCCTCGCCGAGTTGACGCTCACATCGATCCCGAAACGGTTGTGGCAACATTACAAAAGAAATTTTAGTAATCTCCGAACGGTGACATCCTGACCTCGGAACTCAAAACACATTACTGATGACCGCACTGACCCGTCAAAATAAAACCGAGGGAAAAACACGATCATTCTCCAACACGAAAATACAAAAATAGTCGAAACTCTCGAGAATACTGAGATCGTAATCACCCTTCCCGTTGCGTCAATGGCCTATAAATCACAGTTGAAACGGGAGCGCATGATCTTTTGGCTTCCGGTCAGAACTCGGAATTCAGATACTGAGAAGATGATGATCCCTGACAAGAAACAGATCGCTCGCGCGATGCGAATTACATCCTGCCCGCCACGCATGGCACGATCTATCGCGGCAATTGTTCAATACGTGCGAGTAAGGGATCCAACACACTTGGATCAAGAATAAAGTCCTCCTTGTCGATGTCTAGTACATAGACTTCGCCTTCATATATATGGTCGATCCAATTGGCATATTTTGAATTGAGCCGTTCGAGATAGTCACTCTGGATCGACATCTCATATACACGGCCCCGCTTCTGTATCTGACTCACCAGCGTTGGTACGCTCGCCTTTAGATAGATCAGAAGATCCGGACGCCGAACCAAGCCCGTCGACAGATCGAAAATCTTCATATAGGTCTCATAATCGCGTGTCGACATTAGGCCCATCTCATGAAGATTGTCCGCAAAAATATAGGCATCCTCATAAATCGTACGATCCTGGATCAAACTGCCGTCGCGATTCAATATGTCCGCTGCCTGCCGAATACGTTTACCCAAAAAATAGATTTGCAGATTGAACGACCATCGGCTCATGTCCTCGTAAAAATCTCCAATATACGGATTATTCGTGTCTTCGTAATAGGCAGACGCACCCGTACGAGCCGACAAAATCTCCGTGAGTGTCGTCTTCCCGCTCCCTATATTTCCGGCTATCGCTATATACATAAAGCTGCGTTTTGGGGTTGAAGATACGTTTTTTTTGGCAGATTCGGATCATCTTGCGGACGAAACACTCCATCGCAAGACGCCCTTCAGCTCCGGCACCCGCTTCCTGTCTGACAAAAACAAGAGATAATAAGGGATGCAGACAATCAACCTGCACCTTACAACTCGGACAAAAAATCATCGGAGGCAACATGAGGCTTCACACGTTCGATCTCGCGGGCGGATACGGCCAACGTCGCCACGCTTATACGACAATCGGGCGAACTATGCAGAATCGCCTCCGCACAGGAACAAATCGTAGCCCCAGTCGTCAACACATCGTCGACCAGCAAAATATGACGCGACGCAAACCGCTCCGGGTGTCGAACCGAAAAAATACCCTCCACGTTAGCCCATCGTTCATTACGCGCCCGTGTCGCCTGGCTCCGGTTATATACGGTGCGGACCACACTATGTCGGTCGACCGGACGACCCAATTCGCGGGCTATCCCTTCGGCCAGATATTCTGCCTGGTTATAACCCCGGCGAAGCCGTTTGAAGGGATGAAGAGGAATGGGAACCACTAAATCGACTCCGGAATACAAGCCCGATTCGCGAAGCGAAGCCCCCTGCATCCGCCCCAACTCAACACACAGGCGCCAGGCTCCTCGATACTTGAAATCATGGATCGCCCGACGATATCCACTATCGGCAATAAAGTAAAGATGGGACGACGCCTGTTCAAATGGAAACAGACCCCACAACTTCCGGGCTACCGGATTGTCATGATCCGCAGCAAAATCGGTCAGAGGCATCTCCAACCGACAACGCGTACAGAGCAGATGCGCTCCTTCTGGTAATGGTCCTCCGCATACCGCACAACTTTCCGGAAAAAAGAGCCGGAATATATCGTTCCATAACGAGGGCATCGTAGCTTTCAATTATTAACCCGCAATCCGACAGCAATGATCAGAAAAGTGACCCTCACGGGAAAGACGCGCTAAAAGCAACAACAGACAAAAAACACCGCTCATTCGGATGAATCCGCCTATTCCAAGCATACAACACCTCGCGCATTGCAGAAACTCCGACAGAACACACCACGACAGCACTATATGCACTTAGAATATATAATCTTCCTTAGTGAAAGTACGGCACCTATCATGTCAACTACTGATAGACGCATCACTCAGCTGAAATGGCTGAACGTAAAATTATTCACCGAACAGATCGAAATCGGGCCAAACGGTGCACTCGAGAATCGGATTCGCGACACTATCGTACATTTCGCCAAAGGCCGGATTATAGAACCGCCAGGTATTCGCCATATAGATCATCGTCAGATCGTCCGTCAGGCGAACAATGTTGGTCGCCGTCCCTGGCAACATCCCGCTATGGCTCCAATTTCCACGGAAATAGGTTAAATTGAGTATCTCTTCCGGCAATATATCCGGAACTACCGTCCCGCGATCTGTCCGTACCACAAAACGCGCATAATCCGTCGGGGTGGTAATCCAACCTCCAAACGAGTCGAAATAGTTCGATATCGCCGGGTGAACCATATCGGCCTGCTCTGCATCGGCATAATAGTTCGACTCGTTCGGATCCCGATCCGCAAGCGGCCCCTTAGCCAACTTCATCTGCTGGATACCACACGGCTCGATAATCTGTTCCCGTACAAAATCGCAATAACGCTGGCCCGACAACTTCTCAACTACACGACCCAAGACCGCATATCCAAAATTCGAATAGAGATATTGAGAACCCGGTGTAAAATAGAGGTCATAATGAGCCAACCCGGCACGTACCAACGCATTGGCATCAGGATAATCGTTATAGCCCGTGTAGGCCATATCCCCTGCCCAGCCCGAGGTGTGTTCGATCAGATGGCGAACAGTAATCTCGTCTTTGTGCGACCCGGCAGGTACAGGGCCAAAATCCTCGCCAAGAATACTCCCGGGACCAAACACCTTCTGATTGAGACTCGCATCCAGTTTACCCTGCTCGACCAGTTTGAGCAAAGCTATCACCGTCACCGGCTTCGACATGCTCGCGATACGGAACATATGACCAATATTGGCCGGTGTATTGTCATTCACCATACCATAAGCCCGCTGATAAACCAAACGCTCCTTATAAACAATCGCCACAGACATACCTACTACATTCGCACGGCTCATATAATCAGTAATCGAGGCATCGAGACGAGGCAAATAGCTCGCTATATAAACCTTACACTCGCCTTTACGATCTCCTGTCTTGGCTGTCACGGTTACCGTCGTACCAATGGTCCCCGAACGTTTCTTCACCGCCAACTGCCCCGTCTTAGAATCGATCGTCAAGATGTCTGGCCGATTCGTGCTCCAGGTCAATGCTTCACGCTCTGATGTGCTCAACGGAGTGGTCACCTTCAAACGCGGAAGCGGATCTAGGTGAGTCCACTCTATAACTGACCGCTCGAATTCCAACGGTTCGGCAGGGCTCGGGGCCCCGTCACCCCCCTCCTTGCCACAAGCTACCGCAACTGAAACTACACAAAATAAACTCAGGGTTAGTAATATTTTCGCTCTCATAGCTGGTATGTATTATTTTTCCTATTCTTCTCAATATCGCACCCACATTAACAAATATAAATCTTTTTTACTAAAAAATGTTGAATATATATCGAAGTCTTGGTTTTTTCCAACATTCCGCATATTTTTACTGCATGCAGTTTACATTTTATCCTCTGAATCCTTATATTCAAAATAAAGTGCAAACTACACGGATACACTACTACTTAAAAAACAAAACCTTC
>CASDSC010000210.1 GCA_949283215.1 uncultured Alistipes sp.
CCCAGCATCCGCATCAAATTATTGAGACCGCCCATACCGTTCCCCCGATTCCCCGCGATCGGATCCGAAAGACGGATATCGACATTGTCGATGCCTCCAATCAGTTCCTGCACATTCGCCTTAATCTCTTCGATCTTGCGCCCCTGAATATGACGATAATCCTCCTCAAGAATCAAGGTCAAAGACGCCTGGTTCTCCTCAACGTGACTGATCAGATCCTTTTTCTCCGGCACATCGTTCAACTTCTCCTCTAATTGACGTACGATCTTGTCGGTCGCTTCCAACGTGCTCCCTGCTCGCATCGAAACCTCAATATTGAATCGGTCCGCATCGACCTCCCGAGTCCCTTGCACATCGAATGTCAAGGTCATCCACAACAAAACAACCAACAAAATCACGGCCCCGGCAACCATCGGCCCCGGATGACGCATACTGCTCTTCAGTAAAGTGATATAGATCTGGATCGGACGTTGACGTACCGAAATCTTTTCGTAAAACACACTACGACTCTTACTGCTGCGCAACAACAGATAAGTCGTCATCGGTATCAGCAACAATGCGACAAGCAATGAAAAACCGAGTGTCGAAATGATCGATACGCCGATATGTTGGCCAATCAACCGAATCAGATAATTATCCGAGAAAACAAAGGGCAGAAATACCGTAATGGTCGTCAACGTAGCCGCAAAAATCGATCGCCAAACTTCGCGCGTTCCTTGTGTCACTGCGCGTTCGGGCGAATATCCCATACCCGACAACCGATAGATATTTTCAAGTACAACAACACTGTTGTCGAGCAACATCCCGACGGCCAACGCCATACCGATCAGAGTCAGCGAATTGATCGTCACGCCAAAAGCATAAAACAGATTAAATGCCGCATAGATAGAGATCGGTATCGACAAGGCGATGAGCAATACAAGCCGGATATTTCGCAAGAAAAACCACAGGATCAATACAGCCAACAGCCCCCCGACCAAAGCCAGATCGACGATCTGATCGATATTGTCCTCTATGGTCTGTGCCGCATTATCCTGTACGACAATCTGCACATCCAACGGAGCCAGACGGTGATTCAGGCTGTCTATCGCCTGCAATACCCGATGGGATAAATCGATCTGATTGGACTGCGCATCGTTGACTACAATCACCGACACAGCTTCTTTGCCATTGACTCGACTGTACGACTCTTCTTCCTTCAGATCGAAAAACACTACGGCCACATCCTTTAACAGAACCGGGCCGGGTGCAACCACGATATTCTCAATCTCGGAAATACTCCCGAAATGGGAATCAACATGCACATAAAAATGATTGCTGATATCACTGACCTGCCCGACAAACGTCCGATCTTCGGAATTCTGTGCCAGCAAACCACTGATCGTCGCTGGGGTCAACTTATATGTCTTACAGGCCCCCGGATCAAGACGAATCTCAACAGCCTTCTGACGACCTCCATAGACCTCTGCCGAAGCAACTCCCTCGACCTTTTCCAGTTCAGGCTTGATCTCCTCATCTGTCAGATTACGAACCCGATCGACTCCCCCTGAACCCCGCACCTGTAACGACATAAACGTATTGGAAGTCTGCAAGACATTGGCCTGACTGATCGAAACCTGAAATCCGTCCGGCAAATCAGCGGCTGCTTCATTGATCCGTTCCTGAAGACGTAGGGCGGCAAATTTCAGTTTAACGTTCTTCTTGAAATTGACAATGATAATGGCATTGCGACTCTCGGCCCACGACTCCGTACGCTCAACCCCATCCACCGTACTCACCGCTCCCTCGAGCGGCACAATGGCCTGTGACTCCATATACGACGGATCGACATCGTTGGGAGCCGACACATGCACATACATCGTCGGTTGGTCGGCATTGGGCAACAACTCCACCGCAAGCCGTTGATACGACACATAACCCAACAGGGTCAGTGCGATAAACAGCATGCTGATCGTGATTCGTCTATTGATCAGAAAGTTCATTCTCTCCGGTAACTGTTTTGCTTTGTTAATTAAACCGCGACATCGTATCGTAACATGATGTGCATCACTTTTTTCTGAAGACCAGACGGACACGCGTTTTCATCCGTTCGAACAACAGATATACACACGGAATCACCAAAAGACTCATCACGGTCGATGTAACCAACCCTCCGATTACAGCGATCGCCATCGGAGCCCGCAAGGCTGCCCCTTCGCCAATACTGAGCGACAACGGCAACAGAGCTAGAATGGTGGTCAAAGTAGTCATCAGGATCGGACGAATACGTTGTTGACCCGCCTGAACAATCGCCTCGCGTAAATCAACACCCGATTGCCTGATCTGATTGATCCGATCGACCAGAATGATTGAATTGTTCACCGCAATACCCACCAACATAACCATACCGATCACACCCATAATGTTGATCGTCATTCCTGTAATCCAGAACAACAGTATAGCCCCGACAACCGCAAGGGGTATCGTCAACAAAATCGTAAACGGATGTAACAACGATTCGAACTGTGAGGCCAGAACCATATAGACCAGAATGATCGATAGCAGCAAGGCAAACATCAGGCTATTCATCGACTCCTGACGTTGTTCCTCCTCGCCGCCCACCGTGATCGTATAATCAGGGGGCAACTCGATATCCCGCAAAACCGCCCGCACATTATCCGCCACTTTATCGAGCGAATAATTATCATCCAGCCCGGCTAGGACCTTACTGATACGCCCTTGATTACGACGAAAGATCTCGCGCGGAGCTACCGTTTGCTCGATCTGGGCCAATTCGCGCAACAAAAATTCTTGTTCTCCGTTTTTGATCACCATATCGTATAACTCTGACAGGGAAATCTCCGGTACGCGCACCACAATATCACGCATCTCGCCCCGATAATCCATCTGCCCGACTTCCGCACCATCCAACTGCTGCTTCACCTGCCCGACAATCGTTTGCACACTGATATTGTTCATCCCTGCCAACGTGCGGTTGATCGAGATCGTAATCTCCGGTGCTCCGTCTTCGACCGATGACACCACATTATACAAACCAGGGACCGTCAACATTCGTTCCTTGACCTCTGCTGCCAAACGGGACAACTCATCCAACTCCTCTCCCTTGACCTCTACCACGATCGGCGCCTCGCCACTGCCAATCAAACTGCTCATCGAATGATCATCCTGTACCACGGCGATCTCCAAACCTTCCGTACCCGCTGTCTCTTCAATCAATTGGGCTACGATCGATTCCGGCAACATCTGACTCCCTACGGGAAGAATCACCCGGATCATTGCCGTATTCTCGCCTTCGAACACCGCATTTTGTGACCCACTCCCAGTACCGACATGGCTGTATACCAGCAGTGATGTATCACCCGTAATCGCATATAGCAACTGTTCCAGATTGTCTACCGCCGACGCCGTCCTTTCAAGACGAGTCCCTTCGGGCATCTTGACGCTGATATTAAAAGCATTCCCCTCGGTACGCGGCATAAATTCCGTACCCAAACGTGGAACCAACAACCCGGCCAAAACAATCAGCAAAACCGAAATACCGACAACAACCCATCTGGCATCAAGCACTTTACGCAATAAACGACCATATCCTTTAATCTGGACCGAATGGACCGGCTTGGGTTGATGTTTTCTGCTGAACAAGCGATCATACAGCATCGGAATCACCAGTATGGCAACGAACAACGACGACACCAAAGAAAAGGTCACTGTCCAGGCCTGATCCTTAAACATCTCACCGGTCGCACCCTGCAAATAGACAATCGGTAAAAAAACAACGATCGTCGTCAAGGTCGAGGCACTAACTGCTCCAGCTACCTCGGAGGCTCCCGTGATCGCCGACTCACGCACACTCAACCCCTGTTCCTTTTTCTGAAAAATACTTTCTATCACGACAATCGCATTATCGATCAGCATGCCCGCACCGAGCGCCAATCCCCCCAAAGTCATGATATTGAGCGTCAATCCATTGAAAAACATAAGATTGAATGTCGCCACAATCGAAATCGGTATGGCCATGCTGACGATCAGGGTTACTCCCAAACGACGCAAAAAGACAAAGAGTACCAACACAGCCAGCAAAACACCGAGTACGGCCGTATCCTTGACCTCGCCGATCGCACTTTTGATGAACGTGCCTTGATTGGTGATGACCTGTAAATGATAGCCCGGCAAAGCTCGTTCGATACGATCAAGTTCGCCCGCCACCTCATCTACTACTCGCACGGTATTATAGCGCATCTCTTTATACACCGACAACCCGATGCTCCGCTCCCCATTGATACGAACGATATTCTCCGGACGGGCATTACGAAAACTGACACTTGCCACGTCCCGTAAAAAAATCGGCGCTTTCGTCGCTTCTGAAGCAGCATCCCCTTCGATCGCCTCGATCGGCTTATAGCCTACAATCAGGTTGCGGAACGCTTCCTCGTTGGTCAACAAACTTTTCCCCTTGACGATATACTGCAAACCCAACTCACTCACCCGTCCGCCCGAAATATCCTGGCTATTGTCCCGTATCTTCGATGCGATATCGTCGATCGTCAAATTGAAGGCTTTCAATTTGTATGGGTCCGTTTCGACCGAGAGCGTAACCACTTCTTCCCCTGAAAGCGTCACATCGGCTACACCCTCCAAACGAAGCAATTCATTCCGTATATAACTCTCGGCCACCACACGCAGAGTGGCCATATCGGTTATCTCGTCGTGTGATAAACCGAGCAATACAACCGGAGATGTATTCGGGTCGTGTTGCGTAATTTGAAGATCAGTAATCTCTTCCTGCTTCCCGAACGAGTTCATGGCTTTCTGCAAATCCAGAAAAGCCTCGTCCATATCCTTGTTCCAGGCATATTCGACCGTGATCCGTGATGATCCCACTTTTGTCACCGAAGAAACCGTCACCACATCACGCTGACGTATCGCCTGACCCTCCATCGGCTCGACAAAACGTTTCTCGATCTCTTCCGGTGGTAATTCTCCCGCCTTCAGTTCGACATACAATTTGGGATTGTTCAGATCAGGCAACAAATCGACACTCAACCGATCGTACGATATTTTACCCAGCAGCAGAATAGCCAGTACCAACATCAGAATGGTCACCGGATAACTGACTGCGAATTTGATAATTTTCCTCATAGATTCAGGTTCTGCAGGGCCGAAGGTCAATCCGGCCCCGATGAATTCTGTCGAAACAAATACTATATACTATTTCAACACCTTAACTTTACTGTTCTCACGAAGAGTTTCGTATCCGCGGATCACCAGATTATCTTCCGGTTTCAGTCCATCAACGATCTGGATTTCATCCTCGTTCTCCAACCCCGTCCTGATATCGCGGATCACTGCTGTATTTTTCTCTACAATAAACACATATTTACGCCGACGATTGGACAATATTACATCTTTCGGAATCACAATCGTACTGTCTGCCTGATCAATCTTGATGTCCGCCTTGACGAACATGCCCGGACGAAGTAACATCCGATCGTTCTCGATCAACAACTTTCCCCCAAAAGTACGTGTCTCGGTACTGATTGCAGGAGACAATTCACTGATCGTACCCCGAATGGTATCATACGGTAACGTGTAATGGGTGATCGCTACCGGTTGGCCTGTCTTGATCTGATTAATTGCACTTTCTGGCATATTGATCTCCATATACATCTTGTCATAGGCCATGATCGACACGATCGGTTGGCCCTGTTCTACCCGCACTCCGGATGTATAATAGGGCAATGCGACGATTATACCCGAGAAAGGTGCCTTGACATTCATCTTCTCCAGACTCAGACGTGCGTTCTCGACACTGTACTCAGCATCGATCACCGCCACCTCCGAATTGCGCAAATCGAGAGCCGTCACACCACCCTTCTGATGCAACGTATCCTGACTCAACATTTTCTGACGAGTCAACTCCAAATTCAATTCCTTGGATTCCAAAGCAATACCATTCTCGTATTCTTTATCCTCGAGCCGTACAATGGTTTGCCCCGCCTCGACACGATCGCCTAACTTATAGGGCTTGCCTGTCGAGGGATTGATCTGAAGATGGTATTTGCCCGCCATCTCCGATTTCAATTCTACCTCTTGGATCGCTTTGGCTGTTCCCCTTGTATTAACGAACTTACTGATCGATGTGGGTTTCAGTTCGACCACCGAGACCGGCGAGGCAATCTCCGATTTGCCGGGATCCTGTCGATTGCCGCAGGAACTCATCAAAACCAGTACTGCGGACAAGGATAAAAGGGGGATGTAATGTTTCATCTCGATATGCTTTTATTTTAATTTCTCTTTCAATTTTTCTTCCGAAACAGGCACGATCTCCACGGAATTCTCGAAATCATACAACGTCAGGATCTTCATATTGAGCAACTGGATCTTGTAATCGATGATCGTGCGATAATAGTCCATTTTCTGCGACTGAAGCTGATCTTCGTATTGTCGCATGGTCATACCATCGATCTCGCCCTTTCGATACCGGATCGTATTGAGATCGTATGTGTACTGAGCGTTCTGCATACTCTGCTTGGCAATATTGATCTGTTGCCACTGGTTTTCGAGACTGCGCGCAGTCTGTAGAATATTGATCTGTATGCTCTTCTTCTCCTCGTCGAAATCCAGTTGGGCAGACTCGATAGCATGTTCCTGGGCCTTGATCCGCGCTTTCTTGGCACCCCAATCGAAAATAGGCACACTGAATGTCAAGGCTACCCGAGGATTTTGCGTCGGACTCTTATATACCTGGGTCAACTTAGGATCATCCCCCATAAAACCGAATGACAACTCAAGGTTCCCCTTGAATTCGTTTTCCGATTTAACCTGTACCATCTGAAAATCGAGCTGTTCCATCTGAATCTC
Source organism: uncultured Alistipes sp. (assembly GCA_949283215.1). Classification (GTDB taxonomy): domain Bacteria; phylum Bacteroidota; class Bacteroidia; order Bacteroidales; family Rikenellaceae; genus RGIG1874. The sequence goes on from CASDSC010000210.1 coordinate 6,862, forward strand.
TCGTTGCCTTAACTCTAGACGACGATCCATAGCGCTATTCAACGCCTGGGATAAATCAACCTCGATCCGTTGCTGATCGTCAAATACCGCCAAAACCGATACATCTTGGTCAAGAGGCATTCCCAGGGCCTGTTTAAACTGATCTTTGGCGTTTTCCAAAGCCACTTGATAATTCGCTGCATTGGAACGCGCCGTAGCCAGGTTGATCTCAGCCTGATACAATTCAGAACGCGGTGAAAGTTCTCCTTCAACCAGTCCCTTGATAATTTCGTAATTGGCTTGCGCACTGCGTAATGCCTCATCGCCGATCTTCAATTGCTCCTGTGCCAAAAACAGTTCATAAAACTGCTGCGTGATCTGGCGCTCCATGTCCAGCCGCCGCAACGCATAGTCGAGATGTGAATTCTCATAATTCAACTCGATTTGCTGGAGTTCCATTTTCCTCCGGTTATAGGTAAACAACGGCTGTTGTAAACTCAAGTATAGATTATTATTGAACGCACGGTTGATATCGCCACTCGCAGATCGTTTCACATTGCTATACTGCCATCCGAAATCGTCAATCAACGAAATCGTACCATCGGTCCACAAAATCGGTTGTTCGATCCTGAAGCGGCCGCTCGTACTGAACATCTCATTGGTAAACCACTCGGTATTAAAGGTCTCATATTGACGTCGCTTATCATAGGTAACAGGACTCAAATCGAGTGAAAAACTCGATTTGAGCGATGCCTTCTGAGCGATCAGCAACTCGCGATACTGATTCATACTCAGCATGGCCTTCTTCATGTCAGGATTGTTTTCGGAAGCGATATCCAGAGCCCTGTCCATTGTCAACACCACAGGCTGGGGTTGCGCCACAGCAGTACCGGCAAACGCCAGAGCGCATAATGTGGTCCGAAAAGTGCGTATCAGATTCATATCGTTTTACAATATTATCGTTTGACAAATTTGATGGCGTCGGCCGTTACAGTATTCACTTCGGTTTCCGAAAACAATGTAACCTGAACGGTATCCGTATCGAATAGATAGGTGCCCATCGAGTTCCATCCGTCCGATGCCCGGCGAAGCTCGAGGTACTCTTCATGCACCACCTCCCCGTCATCGATCTCGAAATGATATTCGGCACGACCTCGAAACCACCCCCAATTCAGCATAGGCGGACGGGACACGTAATAGGAAACCTCATAACGTCCCTTTTCCGGCAAGGGAACTTTCCATACGGCATATTGATCTCGCGAACCAGTACGGATCACATAGGCCGACCGGATATCATCCCCATAATACGATGGCATCGTGTTGAGGGTCCAATTGACAGGATTCGCCCACTCCGCAATACCGGCATAGCGGAAACGGTCCTTATCCGTTCCGTCGATCCATCGCGACAACAACCCCGAAGGATGTGGTGGGGAAAGGGAAAAAAGAAGCGAATCTTCATTATCAACTACAATGGCTCCCGGTTCCTCCCGAGGCACACGCTCGATCGTATAATCACCTTCCGCTATCTTCTTATTGAGATTCTCATCACCCACAAATTGTACCTGTTGATTGACGAACAACGGCAGATTGGTCGAAATGAAAGTAAATACATCCACCCACTGAGGACGATCCCGCCAATGACGGATGATCCGTTTGGTCTCATGAGGATCGAAATGGACCATCCATTTGTTCGTCTTGGGCGCATCAGGATTCGCGCTCTGAATCCACGGGAAAAAGATACTGAGAATGCCCGGATTGTCCGACACATTGGTAATGACCATCTCAAACTGATAGAGCTCTTCTCCCCGATCGTTGAAGCGAACTGCCTTGGGGGCCCCTATGTCGTATGCTGGCATCGGAACCACCCGATCCCAATCAGCCGTACCGTCTATAATATCAACTCCGCTGATTCGGCCCATCGTCTCGAGCAACGCTTCGAAACTGATATTCTGGAACGTATAGTCATCCAATACCGCATATAAACTATCGCGAATCTTATCTTCGCCGAACTCAAGCGCTGCCGGAGCAAACAAACGGCCACCTTGCAGTCCGATCATATTATCGGTCAACTCACGATTCTCCGGATCGGCCAGCGCCTCGACAAACGACTGCTTCTGAAAAACAAGATTGGCTTTTTCATCATTACTGAGCCCGTTGACGTTTCGTTTCCCGTCCATCGTCGTCGACTGATTCTGAAGATACAACTCGATCAACCGGTTCCCGATCGGCCATCGGGAAGAGTAGATATTATATCGGAAATTGAACAATTGTGGAAAGATATAATAAGGATTATACTGAGCAGACAGTTCGAACTTTCCTTTTGCCCCTCGCTCAAATTTCCATGCATTCTCTTGCATAGTAAACAGACTTAACATATTGTTAAGTGTCACGGTCATCATCTCCCGTTCGCTCATTGCGGGTGCCCCATAACGCATATTACGCTCGAACATCCTCTTCATCTGGTCGATATCATAATTCCATGAAAAATACCCCTTCTCGGGAAACAACACCATCTCGGGCTGCATGGTCTCCTGGGCCCGCGTCCACGCTCGCGAATACGACGTAAATTGGGCCGGAACCTCAACAACCGAAAAACGGGTGAAAGGATACTCCAGTTTATTGAAAAATTCAATCTGATTGCGGATATTGCGAAGCACGGAAGGAATCGTATCCATGATCGTGTCGAAACGGTTGCCGAACGATTCGGTCTGCTCCATACGCCACAGACTGTATTTCACACTATCCACCGTCAGGCTCTTTTGGATATAACGCCCGATAATCAACGATGCCGATTGCATGGGGTATTCCGGTTTGAAACGGAACACGCCCGTACTATCATCCACGGCTTCACCCTGCGAGATAGGACGCATCCCCGGCAAGGGCCGCACATCCATCTCGAATTGGCTGAAATAGGTCTGCTGCCAATCAGAAGATTGATCGCTATACGATGTACCCGGCCGAGGATACCAATACAATTCCGGTGTCAACAACAGATAGTCCGGTTGCTGAAAAACATACGTCTTCGCCAAACTGATCTGCGATTGCCTTTTGGGCTCGAGAAGCAAATCTTCCGGAATGTCCAAATAACAGAACGATTCGTCGAGCGTTCCCTCATATGCGATCGTAAGATGAAGGGTTGAATCTTTCTGTACGAGTCGACCGAAATCGACCTGGATGATCTGATGATCGCGCAAATAGTTCAAGTCGGCACTGTCGCAGGTCACCGATGTAATACGCAATCCCGGATTGAGCGTAAACGTAAAGCGTTCGGACGAATCAAGCGCCGATCCCTCGATAGTACAAACCGCACGAATCCCCTCGGGTAACTGTTCGACATCGAGATGATAATCCTCCACTACAATTTTGGGAGTATGGACATAGCGGTTATTGATCTCTATATAAAGCTGTTTATTATCAATGATCCGAGCACTCCGTTCCACAAACCGATATCCGAAATAGCCTCCGAATACAAACATAAGGCCTGCCACCACTGCCCATGGAATCGCGCTATGCGCATAATTGGACAAACGTCGGAACAAGACAATATTGAGGCTTATGAAGCCAAAACCAAAAAACAGATAAAGCAAACGTTGGTAGATAATGGCATCAACATTCGGAGTCCCGGCGATCATTGAATGAAACAACGGCAGGTTCCACGCCATATAATCGAAAAGACAATAATAATTGTCCCCAATATAAAAGACCGATACGGCAATATAGCCCAGCAGCAATACAAAAGTCAATGCCTGATTGCGAATCAATTGCATGACGAATACCGACAACCCGGCGATATATACCAACGTAGGAACTGTTATGATCAAAAAATAATACGGATAAGCCCACCATGCAACTTCTACTCCGGTTGCCAACAGATTCATTGCCAGCACCAATCCATAAAGAATCAGGTTGATGACGAAAAACACCTGTAAAAAGCCCCAGGTCTTGCCCAGCAGGTATTCCGCATTACTCAATGGGCGCACATAAAAAACGATCGAAGTATCTAGTTTACGATCACGCTTCAAAAATTCGGTGGCCAGGAAAACGGCGATCACAGCCTCCCCAACGTTCAACAACAGAATATTGTAATAGGGAATATTGGCCGGAAAGTTACTGACCAAAATATCCCTGAAATCATTGAAAAGCGCGTTGTAATCAATCAGGCACAGAAACACAAAGGCCAATCCCACAAATACTTTGAAAAACCAACTGCGCAACAGCAGTTTACTTTCATATTTGGCTACTGATCGTATATTGGCGAAAAAAGACATGACTAATCGTTACTCCATTGATTGAGTTTATACTCCATAAAATAGACGTACGCATGTTCCAGATTGGGAGCATACGGTTCGGCGTCGTAATCTTCGACATGTTCGGCCACAATCTGCAATTCCCACCCATTGGCCGACGGTATGGTCGTAATCACTGGATAACGATTGCTAATCTCCTGAAGTTCATCATGAGGAACCCACACACGCCATACTTTGCCTTCCGCCTGACGCAACATCTCTTCGGGCGACCCATAAAAGGCCACCTCTCCTTGGTTGAGCAACGCCATACGGTTACATGTACTGGATATATCCCCGACAATATGTGTGGACAGAATCACTGTCACATCATGTTCGCTCACCTTCGATAATAAATTACGGAACCGGATACGTTCCTCCGGATCAAGGCCTGTGGTCGGTTCATCGACGATGATTACCTTGGGATTATGAATCAACGCCTGCGCAATTCCGAGCCGGCGTTTCATGCCACCCGACAGTTTCGAAGCGTATCGTTCACGTACATCGAAAAGGCCTACCTCCTCCAGCATCGCATCGACCGCCTCGCGCCGTTGACGTGCACGGGTAAAACCCGACAAGCGCGCTGCATAATCGAGATATTCGTACGTTTTATATTTTGCAAAAAATCGGAAATCTTGCGGCAGGTAGCCCAATACACGACGTACGGCTTTGCGCTCGCGCATAATATCGTGCCCGTATATATCGATTTTCCCCGATGTTGGCTCCATCTGAGCGACCAATATGCGCATCAATGTCGATTTGCCGGCTCCGTTAGGACCCAATAAACCGAACATTCCTGAAGGGATTACTAAATTGACATCTTTTAGCGCATGCCGTCCGTTGGGATATATCTTATTCAGATGCTCAACCGTAATACTCATTGTTGGTAGTAAAATTTGGGGGCAGTTCATTGGTGTAATTGAGTACGAATTTATTCTTTTTTATTTAATCTGCCAAATTTTACTGACGAAATGTTCTCCATCCTTTCTAAATATCTGTCTGATATCAGAACCCCAAAAGTTGTCCATGGGAACAACAACGTCCATCTAACCGAACATAAAAATGCACACACCCTTTACCTCATTACAAGAATACACTCAGACATATGTAATTTCGAGCATTGTACTTGGCTGTATGAACTAATATTGAAATTTTTCGTACTTTTGATCCATAAAACATCAAAGCAATGAAGCGTTATCTGATATTTATGCTCAATGTATTGACTCTCGTGTCACTCAGCGTACTGACTTTCGCATCATGTGCCGACGACTACCTTGAACCAGAAGGATATATCGTTGAACGAAATATACAACTCTCTCCTGAAGCCATTGGTATAGAAATCGCAGACGGAATGCAACTCGTACTCGACGATAAGATACCTACTGGCCAGGCTATCGTGCGAACACATGAAAACATCCAATCGCACATTCTGAAAAAAGTCGTCCAAGGACGTATTATTTTTGAAATGGATACTCGTCGTTTCAGAAATATCAATGTGACAATAACCCTTTCACCACTCTCATACAATAATTTCATCGCTTCTGGCGGTAGCAAGATCAATATGTCCAGCCAACTGGTCCTCCCCAAGGCAGCATTTACAGTTTCAGGAGGATCCTCTGCCTCCGTGGCGTGTGAATGTAACGACGTTACTATCGACTGTTCGGGCGGTTCGTCAATCACTTGTTCGGGCCGTTGCGATCACATCATAATCGACTGTTCAGGCGGTTCCCGTATCTACGGATATGATTTCCCGACCAAAACTGCCGAAGTCAATGTATCTGGAGGCAGTCATATCGAAATCAATGTCACAGAATCTCTTACAGGAGAAAATTCCGGGGGCTCAAGAATTTACTACAAAGGGGATCCTCACTTCTTGATTATAAATAATAATGGAGGATCAGCAACCATCCCCAGTAAAAAATAAAAGTCTCTCTTTAAACCCAAGGCAACCGCACAACACATTTCCTCTCCAAGCAAGATAACTCGCTTGCTGCCTTAAAAATAATTTGACCTGATTCACTCCTCCGAATCACAACAACGATTGCACTCCTCGTCAGGCAATTCAAATTCAAGGGTCGCATGCTGGATCCCATGATGCCTCAAACTATCCTTGATGGACGATTTCACCTTTTCCATATCACGAAAAGAAGCTACGACCACATGAGCCGTCAAGGCATTCTGAGTCGTACTGATAGCCCATACATGAACGTGGTGAACCTCTTGAACCCCGGAAACAGATTGCATGATTCCAACCAATTCGGTCACATCAATACCCTTCGGCACCCCGTCTAAAGACAAACGTACCGAATCACGCAACAATTCCCAGGTCGAGAACAAAATCACAACGGCTACAACAAGCCCTATCACCGGATCGATCACATACCAACCCGTATGGTGAATGACTATGCCCGAGGCCAACACACCGATCGAAACAAGAGCATCGGCTGCCATATGTAAAAACGCACCTCGAATATTCAAATCTTTCGCCTGGTGACGATAAAACAACCAGGCGGTCACCGCATTGACCAACACCCCGGTGGCCGCGACCCAGGCAATCGCATCACCATCGATCGGTTGGGGCCGATACAACTTTTCTATACTCTCAGTAAATATAATACCGACAGCGACCAATAAGATAAGTGCATTGAACAACGATACCAAGATCGTGCTTTTTTTATAACCATACGTATACCGATTCGTCGGATGAATACGTGCCAACCGGAATGCAAACAAAGCAAGTACAAGACTCGCCACATCGCTTAAATTATGACCAGCATCGGACAACAAAGCCAATGACCGGTATGCAAAGCCAAATCCTGCCTCGACAAAAACAAAACCCAGATTCAACACTATCCCCACGATAAAAGCCGTGTTGATATTCTGTATAGTATGAGAATGATGATGATCGTGCGACATAATCTGTAATTCACTAAACCAACAATGCGAAAGGTACAAAATACGACGGTAAACAAAAAATATCAAGAGGCGAATAATTTATCACAGGTTTCGTAACTTTGACACATAAATATTACATCGCAATGAACCGAAAAATAGAATACACGCCCGCCCCATGCGTGTGCAGCAGAAAAATCGACATCACGATTCAAAATGGGAAAATAGAAAATGTGCAATTTACAGGTGGTTGTGCAGGAAATACGCTTGGCATAGCCGCTCTGGTCAAAGGAATGTCACCCCAGGAAGCGATCGACAAGCTTTCGGGTATAGACTGTAAGGGAAAAGGAACTTCGTGTCCGGACCAATTGGCCAAAGCCCTCAAAGAAGCCATGTAATCATACAATTCTGGATATCATGAAAATCGTCGTTTTCACAGGAGCAGGCGTCAGTGCCGACAGCGGAATCGCAACGTTCCGCGACTCGGACGGCCTCTGGAGCAATTATCGTATTGAAGAAGTGTGTACGCCCGAGGCCCTCGTTCGTGACAGGGCCAAAGTAATTAACTTCTACAATATGCGCCGAAAAGAGCTACTCGAAACAGAACCCAATGCAGCCCATCGGGCCATACGCGAATTGGAAAACTATTTCGACGTGGAGGTAATCACGCAAAATATCGACGATTTACACGAACGTGCAGGCAGTACACACATCACCCATTTACATGGCGAATTACGCAAACTGCGCAGCAGCATTGATGAAAACCTGATCTACCCTATCGACGGATGGGAACAAGACATGAATGCCCGTTGTGAGAAAGGTTCCTTATTGAGACCGTTCGTCGTCTTTTTCGGAGAAAGCGTCCCGATGTTCGAACGTGCCACACAGATTGCCGCAACCGCAGATATTCTGGTGATCGTCGGCACATCGCTGGCTGTTTATCCGGCAGCTTCGCTTGTTCGATATGTACGACCCGAGATTCCCGTTTACGTGGTCGACCCCGGCAAACCCGAACTCGCCGGCATACGCAATCCCGTCGAGGTAATCCGCATGAAAGCTGCAGAAGGAATGCCCATTCTGGCTCATAAACTGATCGAAAAATATGGGCATTAATCCCGCGCAAGGATTTCATTCATCCGATCATACATTTTTCTAAATCGGACAAATTCCATTTACATTGACGTCTTACACGACACAAAAATTGCCGTGTATCAATATTCCCTATTAGATTGATTGATCCGAGAGACGGCACCCCTCCGTCTTACAGACATCGGGTATGCAAATAGTCGAGCAAAGGACGGCGCCCACGTGCCCCAACCGGTAATTTGCGCGAACCTATGACCACATAACCGCTCTCGAAAGCCTCGATCCGCGACAAATTGACCAGATACGTTTTATGAATCCGCATAAATAACCGGTTATCAAGTGCTGCTCCAATTTTTTTCAAGGTCAATTTGGTCACATAGGAGCGTTCATCTGTCACTATACGCACATAATCTCCCACTCCCTCAACCCACAATATGGTATCGCTGGAAATTCTCACCGTCGCATAATCAACCCGCACAAACAAGTCGGAAGTCGCTGTATGAGTTGGTTGATCTTCATGGACCTGTTGTCCGGAACG
>CASDSC010000211.1 GCA_949283215.1 uncultured Alistipes sp.
CGTATTGTACGGGCTTTAGATGTATGACCCGACGTTTGTGAGGCCATTTTTTTGCTCTTAAGGTGAGTATTGAGTTGTGGTTTCTGTTTGGCCATGGGATCGGACGGGATTGTATTGTTTTTCATGTCAATCGGTATGAGAATCGTTGTACTCGTTAGTTTTGGCTTGACATTTGGGTTACAAAGGTTTGGTTGTTGTATAGTTGCTTACGTACCGTTTACAGGAGGCCGCTTGACAGGGGTATGGCTCCGGATTGGCGGCGGTGTACACACTCTTTTTTCGGAGAAGTTCCGATCGCACTGTCGATACGATGCATGCCAGTAAACCGAAGGTCGGCGCGTAGTTCCGTGTTCGGGATGAAGCGCCCGTAAAGATAGGGAATTTTGTGAACGGTTGAGAAAAATCCTTTGTTTTGTCATAGGGCTACATGGATCGGGACAGCATGCTGTATTCCGCAGGTGTCGGTATAGATTGTCTAGTTTTTCGTACATAGTCTATGCAACAATGAATTTTACCTGTTTGGCGTTGTTATACTCGGAAGTATGATTGATGGAAGTAGGGATATCTATTCAGCAACGTTCGGGATCGCATGAATAGGTAGGCCATTGACGGATGGCTGGCCGGTATTGCGTTTTGCTTTGGTTGTTTTGGCTGTGAAACGTGCTGTGGTGGTTGTTGAGGCACGAAATTTTTGTAACTTTGTGGTTCCTTACGGGTGGGCGTGTAAACCGATGGTTCCACGCGGTGTCACCTTTGGAACATTGTATGGATGGGGGCTGGTTTTTTGGGAGATCAGATTGTCTCTGAGCCGGTCGAAATTATGTAAAGTATGGGTGCAGCACTGTTGTTCAAAGGGATACTTGTGGGGTTATTGGCTTCGATACCGCTGGGGCCGATCGGGGTGATGTGTATTCAACGGACGTTGAGCCGTAATCACCGGTCGGGTTTTGTGTCGGGCTTGGGGGCTGCATGTGCCGATACGATATTTGCCACGCTGGCTCTGTTTTCGCTTACGCTCGTACTGACGTTCATCGAGAACAATATCATGTTGATCAAGGCTCTCGGCGGGATATGCGTTATTATCGTCGGGGTCAAGATTTTTCTTTCGAACCCCGTTGTGCAGATTCGGAAAAACCGGGCCGGGAAAACCAATCTTTGGCAGGACTTCATTTCGATGTTTCTCATTACACTGACCAATCCAGCCTTTATATTGATTTTCGTGGCGTTGTTTGCGGCATTCGGGATATCGCGCGAAGGCCTCGGCAATGAAGGCGGGGCGCTGATGATTGCCGGGGTGTTGTCCGGGGCATCGCTATGGTGGTTTTCGCTCACCTTTGTGGTGAGTTTGTTGCGGCGTCGTTTTCGGCCGCGTCATTTGCTTTGGATCAACCGTATATCAGGCGCAGTCATTGTCCTTCTTGGGGCTGCGGCCATATTGCTAATGTTTGTCAATACACCCGTGGATGGAATCTTGCCTCACAAATAAAAAGATTATCATTGCCGTTGACGGTTTTTCGTCGTGCGGCAAAAGTACGTTTGCCCGTGCGATAGCCGCACGTTTGGGTTATATTTTTATTGATTCGGGAGCGATGTACCGTGCTGTGACGTTGTATGCGCTTCGTCACGGGGCGATCGATGGCGATACGCTCGATGAACGACGTTTGGTTTCGATGCTTGGCGATATCGATATTGCTTTTCGGTTCAATCCGGCACGAGGGGCGAGCGATCTCTACCTCAATGGGAAGAATGTCGAGCGAGAGATCCGGTCGATCGAGGTAAGCCGATGGGTGAGCCGTGTGAGCGGCATAGGGTCGGTTCGGCGTCAGCTGGTCGACATGCAACAGAAGATGGGTCGTGCGCGAGGGATCGTCATGGACGGGCGCGATATTGGGACGGTAGTTTTTCCGGATGCGGAGTTGAAGATTTTCATGACTGCCGATCCTGCAGTGCGAGCGATGCGACGGTATAAGGAGCTTAAGGAGAAGGGCGATGAGACCCCATTGGCTGAGATCGAGGAGAATATCCGGAGCCGGGATTTGGCGGACCAGACCCGTGCGATCAGCCCGCTTCGTCAGGCGCCCGATGCGCTTGTGCTTGACAACAGCCATATGACGGTTGAGGAACAAATGGCGTGGGTTGAAGAAAAATTACATACGCTGGGATGTTTGTAGAGATCGACGATAAATCGGGTTTTTGTTTCGGCGTCGTACGGGCAATCACGATGGCCGAAGAGGCTCTTGCGTCGGGATGTGAGGTATCGTCATTGGGCGATATTGTGCACAATCGTGTCGAGGTACAGCGCCTTGAGGGACTGGGGCTGCGTACGATCCGTCACGAACAGCTTGATCGGTTGGCTGGACGGACCGTGTTGATTCGGGCACACGGGGAGCCTCCATCGACCTATGAATCGGCCCGAATCGACGGGATCCGGCTGATCGATGCGACATGTCCGGTGGTGGCCCGCTTGCAGAAATTGGTCAAGGAAGCCTATCGACAGATGCA
>CASDSC010000212.1 GCA_949283215.1 uncultured Alistipes sp.
CAAGACAGCCACCGCCAACGGGAGCCCGATCCCGGGCGTCTGCAGCTCAAAATAGATGCCGCCCACGATCAGCATGATAACAACCCCCTGGACCGTAGGATGGGTCAACCAGCCGATCAGACGATCCAATGCCGTCGGACGATATTCATAAACCCTGCTCTCCGCAAGACCCGCCCGCTGAAGCACTTCTTCAACCGACGACGCCTTACCCTCACTATAGCCCCAACGTTCGGCCTCATCCGCCGTCAACGTCAGTACCCGTGTGGAATCGACCAAACCCGGAACTACCACCCGGGGATCAACCATTGCCTCAGCAATCAGCGGATCGCGCCGCCACCGCCATGTCGTATCTCCCGTCCCGTCAACCTCGGGAAACTTCCCTTGGGCTTCGGCAGTAGCCCGCATCATCCCGCGCATAAAACTCTGGTACTTATCGGGTAAAGCACCACCTTCTCCGTCAACGACCGTCGCGGCTCCGATACTCCCTCCCGGACGCATATAGATACTGTTAGATACTGTCAGCGGCTATCGATATCAATGCCCCGGCACTCGCCGCCTGGTTGTCGATAAAAACATAGACAGGCATCGGCGCATTCAGTACCCGTGTACGAATCGAATCCGCAGCTTCGAGCAGGCCCCCGTATGTATTGAGATGAATCAACACATAATCGGCACCCATGGTCTCGGCCTCGCGCAGACATTTATTCGTCAATCGGACAACCGAAGGCATGATGGACTCCCGAATCGGAAACAGGTACACCAACGGCGTCGAATTGCCATCGGAAAAACTGTCGCCGCTTATGCCCTCTTCAGTCTCGATCCCTACGGCCGTTGCATAGGCGTTACCGGGAAACAATACCGCGAAACTAATCAACAGAAGGGTTATTAAACTCAAAATATATCGACTCATCGCTTTTCATTTTATTCCTACAAACAAAGATACGAAAAGATTCTGTCGCACATGAGATGCGCCCCTAATCATCTCGCTTCAAATGTAGCCCTCAACCACGGCAGAAATATAACAAAAAGTGAAATTTTTAATTATATCTCAAAAATTTTTCCTACTTTGTAAACCACTAAGTTACAACTAACCTTTTATTACTAACCCACTAAAAAATCAACTGAACCGATGAACAACGTAAAATTTTACAGCGGCGAAAACATTCCGCTCGAACTGCATAAAGTACGTGTCGTCCAAAAATTAAATCTCGTCCCCGTAGAACGCCGACTCGAAGCTATCAAAGAAGCCGGTTTCAACACTTTCCGGCTCAGCACCCGCGACGTTTTCCTCGACATGCTGACCGACAGCGGAACAAATGCCATGAGCGATAACCAAATCGCCGCCATGTTCCGCGCCGATGACGCTTATGCCGGGTCGCAAAGTTTCAGCCGCCTGCAAACAGCCGTCGAAGAGGTGCTCGGCAAAAAATACCTCCTGCCCGTCCACCAGGGCCGTGCCGCAGAAAACGTCATTTGTCGCGCATTCATCAAAAAGGGAGACGTGATCCCGATGAACTACCACTTCACCACAGCACTCGCCCATATCAACGAAAACGGAGGAAAAGTTGCAGAACTATTGTACGACGAAGCGCTGCAACTCAAATCCGACAACCCCTTTAAAGGAAATATCGACATTGACAAGCTCGTCAAATGTATCGAAGAAAACGGAGTCGACAAGATCCCGTTCATCCGAATGGAGGCCTCCACAAATCTGATCGGCGGACAGCCCTTCTCGATCAGCAACATGATGGATGTACGACGGGTAGCCGACAAATACGGGATCATGCTCGTCCTCGACGCCAGTCTCCTCGGCGAAAATGCATACCTCGTCAAATTGCGCGAAAAAGAGTGGCAAGAAAATTCAATGGCCGAAATCATCAAAATGATGACCGGCCTGGCAGACCTCGTCTATTTCTCTGCTCGCAAACTCACTTCATCGCGTGGTGGAGGAATCTGTACTAACCGCAAAGAGTTGTACAACAAAATGGAGGCTCTAATCCCGTTGTACGAAGGGTTCCTCACTTACGGAGGTATCTCGGTCCGTGAAATCGAGGCAATGGCCGTCGGAATGTACGAGACGCTCGACGAAACCATGATCAGCCAAAGCCCATCATTCATCAAATACCTGGTCGAAGAACTCGACAAACGCGGGATCCCCGTCGTAACCCCTCCGGGTGTGCTGGGCGCTCACGTCGATGCGATGAGTTTCTGCAAACACATCCCGCAAACCGAATATCCTGCAGGTGCACTTGCGGCCGCACTGTACCTCATCTCAGGGATCCGGGGAATGGAACGTGGCACGATCTCAAGCGTCAGAGACGAAAACGGGGTCGAAATCCTCGCCGATGTCGAACTGTTGAGACTTGCCTTACCGCGCCGTGTATTTACCCTATCCCAGATCCGCTACGTGATTGACCGTCTACAATGGTTATACGACAAC
>CASDSC010000213.1 GCA_949283215.1 uncultured Alistipes sp.
GACGCCGAGTTCCTCAAGAAATGCCTCCATGAGCCGGGAAAGATCCTTCCTCGTCGTCTGACCGGTACGTCGCAGAAATTCCAGAAGAAAGTATCGACTGCAGTGAAACGTGCCCGTCATTTGGCATTGCTGCCTTTCGTAACCGACCTGATGAAATAATTAAAACCCAACGAGAACAATGGAAGTCATTCTGATACAAGACGTGGACAAGCTGGGCTACAAGAACGATATCGTGTCGGTACGTCCCGGTTACGCCAACAACTACCTGAGTCCTCAGGGGTTTGCCAAGTTGGCCACACCTTCGGCAAAAAAAGTCTTAGCCGAAAATCTGAAACAGAGCGCGCATAAAGAAGCTAAATTGGTGGCTGACGCTGAAGCATTGGCAGCCAAATTGGCAGAAACTACTTTGTCGCTGAGTGCAAAAGCTGAAGAAGGTAAAATCTTCGGATCGATTACAGCAGCCGATTTGGCAGCTGCTCTCGAAGCAAAAGGAATTACCGTCGATCGTAAAAACATTTCAGTCGAAGCAGTTAAACAGCTCGGTTCGTACGAAGCAGAAGTCAAAATCTACAAAAGCATCAAAGGTGCAGTTAAATTCGAAGTGGTTGCTGCAGAGTAATTATTTCGATCTTCATAAAAAGCGGTATACTTTCTTAGTATACCGCTTTTTTACATAATACACTTTTGCGATTCAGAAGGTGTCATCCTCCGTATCCTTTTTTTTGTATATTTCGTATATAATTTCTTGATTGAAGAAATCAAAAATACAACGAAACATATAGCAGGCACTTCCATGTCCATAGCCATTCTTATACAAGCACATAAAAATCCCGAACAAGTGGCGCGATTGTGCCATGCATTAACGCACCCTGATGTCGATATTTATCTCAATATCGACAAAAAAAGCGACCTCAATTCATTCCAAAATATCGTACCGTACGAGGTAAAATATATCAACCAACGCACATCGGTACGTTGGGGCGATTTTTCTCAGGTCGAGGCGACCCTGCAGGGCGTTCGCGAGATCTTGCGCTCCAACCACCCGTACCAATACGTCCTATACATCAGTGGGCAGGACTACCCTATCCTGCCAATATCCGAAATCCTTCGACAAATTGACAGCAGAAACGGATCGGAAATGATCGCATGGATCGAATTAACTCCCAATCATCCGCTCAACCGCCGCTATCAATACCGACATTATCATTTCGCCAATCCGCTAATCACCCACACTATTAACCGATTCATTCGCACGTTGACACCATTTCCCCGACACTATCCGATGGAACCCGTTTACAAAGGTTCTCCATGGTGGTGCTTAAGCTCGGCTTGTTTGCACTATTTGCTGGACTATTGCGATCAGCATCCTGCATTCGTCCGCTTTAATCGCACGGTACATTGTGCAGACGAATTGTTTTTTCAGACCATACTACTTCATTCGCTATTCCGTCCGCATATTATCAATGACAATTTTCGGTATATCGATTGGTCTGCCGGATTGGCAAACCCCAAAATACTGACTGTCGACGATTATGAAAAGATAATCACCTCAGGAAAATGGTTCGCTCGCAAATTGGACCTGCAACAAGATCGGGTATTATTCGATCGGCTCGACCTATTCCGACAACATAATGAACGTGGGACCGATCCCGATTCAAACCCTGCCTGACCTGCAGCGCTGAATCATAATCCCCACGACTGACGATCGAGGCTACGGTATTGAATCGCTTCTGCAATATGTGTGGGAGCAATATTTTGCGATGCCTCTAAATCGGCTATCGTCCGGGCCACTTTAATAATCCGGTCGTACGCCCGGGCTGACAAATCAAGACGTTTCATTGCCGCTTCGAGCAAATGTTCAGCTTCCGGAGTCAAAGGACAAAATTCGCGGATTTGGCGACTGCCCATCATCGCATTCGTATGAAGACCCGGTAATGACGCAAAACGTTTTTGTTGGATATCACGTGCAGCTATGACACGGGTTCGGATCGTCTCGCTCGACTCTTCCTCGCCGCGACGAGCTAATTCGCCGAATTCCACAGGGACCACTTCGATGTGCATATCAATACGATCGAGCATAGGCCCTGATATCCGGTTCAGGTAACGGAACACTTCTCCTTTTGAGCAGACGCACTCTTTGGTGGGATGATTGTAATAGCCACAAGGGCAAGGATTCATCGAGGCTATCAGCATAAAATTGGCCGGATATTCAACACTATATTTCGCCCGAGACACTGTAATCACCTTATCTTCCAACGGCTGCCGCAACACCTCGAGGACTCCGCGCCCGAACTCAGGCAACTCATCGAGAAACAATATGCCGTTATGAGCCAGAGAAATCTCACCAGGTTGGGGATTAGTTCCGCCTCCCACCAGCGCCACCTGAGAGGTCAAATGATGCGGCGCACGGAAAGGACGACTCGTCATCAAACCCGTTTTTGCACCGAGTTTACCAGCCACCGAATGAATCTTGGTTGTCTCTAACGCCTCACGCATTGTCATCGGCGGCATAATTGTCGGCATCCGCCGCGCCAACATCGTCTTACCCGAACCAGGAGGGCCGATCATCAAGACATTATGGCCGCCTGCCGCTGCAATCTCCAACGCCCGTTTGACTTGCGCTTGCCCACGCACGTCACTGAAGTCCAAATCAAAACGAGTCGAAGCTGCCGCATATTCCGCCCGCGTATCGACCTCCAGCGGCTGAATCGCTAGCTCACCCGACAAGAAACCAACGACCTGTGTCAGATGGGATACTCCGATCACTTCGAGGCGATCGACTACTGCGGCCTCCCGTGCATTCTGTTCCGGTAAGATAAAGCCTTGGAAACCCTCTTCCCGTGCACGAATCGCAATTGGCAATGCTCCTTTAATCGGAAGAATCGACCCGTCGAGGGACAACTCGCCCATAATCAAATAACGATCGAGCCGATCCGCTGTGACCTGTCCACTGGCAGCCAATATTCCGATTGCAATCGGAAGATCGTAAGCCGAACCTTCCTTTCGAATGTCGGCGGGAGAAAGATTCACCACAACCTTTTTACCGGTCATATGGAATCCGCTGTTCCCGAATGCAGCCCGGATACGCTCCTGGCTTTCCCGCACGGCATTATCGGGCAATCCCACGAGAAACATACCGATCCCCGTCGTAATATTGACCTCAACAGCCACCGTCACGGCACTGATGCCATTGATCGCACTTCCAAAGCTACGCACAAACATAGCGACAACCTTTATTCGTTAAAATGGTGCATCGGGATCTCCACCGCCGGATCCAAACGACCCAAACGAGCCACCGAGACCTCCCGGAGCCCCAAACTGATCTTGGGCAGGCACATCGAACTCCGAACCCGGAGACAAGGCAAAATCGTTATTCATACTACTGTCCATTGCACTATATGCCAGCGAGTCGTCTTCGTCATAATCCATAAAACGCGCCTGTTCCTTACGGAAACGGAGTTTCACGGTATCGACAGCGCCATTACGGTGTTTTGCCAAAATGATTTCGGCCATCCCCGCCGTCGGCATACCGTCCTCGTCGACCGTCAGTCCATAATATTCCGGCCGGTGAATAAAAGCCACGATATCGGCATCCTGCTCGATAGCCCCCGACTCTCGGAGGTCGGACAACTGAGGCCGTTTATTCCCACCTCGTGACTCCACGGAACGGTTGAGCTGAGACAAGGCAAGTATCGGAATATTAAGCTCCTTGGCTATAGCTTTCAGTGACCGGGAAATCGATGCCACTTCCTGTTCACGGTTACCGCGGGTATCTTGCGTACCGGTCATCAGCTGAAGATAGTCGATAATGATCAACTGGATATCGTATTGGGTTTTGAGCCGGCGGGCTTTCGAACGGAACTCGAAAATGGAAAGCGCCGGGGTATCATCGATAAAAAGCGGAGCACTCGCCAACGGTTTGATGGATGTTTCGAGATGCTTCCACTGCTCGGGAGTCAGATTCCCGTTACGCACATCACGGGAATCGAGGCCTGATTCCGCTACAATGAGACGCATCATCAACTGTGTAGCGCTCATTTCGAGTGAGAAGAAAGCTACACCCTTCTCATAATCGACCACGATATTCCGGGCCAAGGAAAGCACGAAAGCCGTTTTACCCATCGAAGGACGTGCCGCAATAATCACCAAATCGGATGGCTGCCAGCCAAGAGTCAACCGATCCAGATGGGTAAAGCCTGACGGCACACCACTGAACCCCCCTTCACGTTTCGAGGCCTCGGCAATCGCATCCATCGTTTTGGAGATAATATCCCGTGACTTCTGCACATCCCGTTTCACATGGCCTTCTGATACTTTGAAAATCTCGCCTTCGGCAAAATCGATCAGGTCGGTCACATCGGTCGACTCATCGAACGAACGTTTTTGTATCTCGGTCGCCGCCTTGATCAACTCTCGTTGAACATATTTCTGAGCAATAATCTTGGCATGAAATTCAACATGGGCCGCAGAACCCACCTTTTGCGTCAGTTGAGCCAAAAACGATGCCCCACCCACTTTATCGAGCACATGCTCCTGCTTAAGCCGCTCGGTCACAGTATACAGGTCGATAGGCTTTAGTTCGATCGACAAATCAAGGATCGCCTTATAAATGAGTTGGTGAGCCTCTTTGTAGAACGATTCGGGGGTCAGAAACTCCTGTACAGCCACCACGCTATCTTTCTCCAGCATCAGTGCCCCGAGGACTGCCTCCTCAAGTTCCAGAGCCTGAGGGGGAACCAAAGCCGACATATCATCTGTCAAAGCCGCATAAGCTTCTGCATTTTTCTTATTTTGAGCGTAACTTTTAGCCATAATGCAACAATCAATTGGGAAGGTAAAGTTATGAAAAAAGCCAAAGAGTACCACTTCCCGATTAAGAACTTTTACGATCTCATGCACGACCTTTCTCGACAAGATGTTCATTTCACGTACAAATCCAACCGACTATATCGACTGGCAACCAACAAAATCCCTATCGGAACGCGACGGGCAGATCTTTATTGATCTGCCCGCCTCCATTAACCACCAATACAACCTAAATTACATTACTCCAACCTCTTCAATTCATAGACAAATTACATACCTAATAAATATATTCGACAGGAGACTTTTTAAAGCGAAGGATACGGGTATCCCTATTCCCTGCGCCATTTTTCTGCATATACAATGCAGACATCCCCCCAGACATATACCATCCGCTTCCTTCGGGAGAATAGACCCCAAAGAGAATATTATTATAATGGTTCGAATGCTTGATCCCGTCCGCATTCCACTGCGCTCCAGGGCCATACCATGTTACCGGTTCGTACTCGGGAAAATCGGGACTCGAAAGCCCCACATATATCAAATCGGTAGCCTGAACCGAACCTACGGTCACATCGTTACGCCGTCTCTGCTCCCGCTTGATACGGCTGTGGCCCTCCCATGGAGCACGCAACACATGAGTCCCATTCCACATCATCCAGACATAATCTGTCGCATCGAACAGACGATTGAACTCCTCCATCGAAGGCAGTTCATACCCTTCGGGGGCCAATGCATCGGCCGGTAATTTATTGATATGCGCCGATACGTTCGTCGAAAAGTTCTCCATTACCAAAACACCCTCTTGGTCGACAACACGCATTCCTTCACCGCTGTCGCCCTGATAGGCCCATCCCCACAACCGATAAAATTCCTCAGCCGAACAATCTCTCAGATAATCAAGCACACTTTGACCTGCCGCAACTGCAGGATCTGTGGCGCTCAAAATCTGATCTTCAAAATCACGGGAATTGCCCCGCGCATTGTATTTGCACCACCATACACCATGCAGCCAGGTCACAGGAAGACCATAATTCCGCCGTGCGATACGATACTCTTCACGCATCGATCCGTCAGCCGCATTGCGCACGACCAGTACTGCATACTGTGCACGTCCATCCGCCGTGGGGTCGTTCGGCCGCCATCCGCCCAAAACCCGCCACACACCGGATTCTCCGTCCTGCGGCACGAGTTTCACCCACGCATCCTCCCCTTCGGGGAATTCCACAATCAACTCTTTATCCGAAGGGAGTACAAAACGGCCCAATTCATTATCGACATAACGGCCAAAATCATGCGTATAAGTCTCCGGATCGAAATGTAGTTCACCCTCAAGTGCGACCGGATTGGCCTCAAGATGAAGTTGAATCACATCTTCCGGATAGACATCAGTCAACCCTTTCCGTCTAAATCGAAGTACAAGGTCGTGACTTTGCATTCCCGGAGCATAGAGGGATTTTCGCACATGAAACAAATTACGTCCCTCTATTCCGCGAGTCAGATCAATCGGTTCGACAGTCACCGTATTTCCCTCAACCGGAAGAATCTCCAACTCATTGTCGCACTCGAGTGCCAATACGAAATCAGCCTGATTATGAAGCAGGGTTAATTCCATGCCATTTTCAGAGACGACTGCACCTGAAGGCAAAGCTGTCAATTCGGCATCGATCGTGATGCGTCCATCCCAATCAGGATAGATACCAATATCACCCCCATCGTCCCATGGCTCGACGGTCAATTGAGCAGTCTGATCCGTCTTTCCCTTCGTTAACGTAATAATATAAATCTGATTTCGACGGACATCGGACGGGAGAGCAGCCTGCAATATATACGGACGGTCATCGATAAGAGCCTCAACCTGCACGACCGCCTCCGGATTATTGTATTCGTACACATAGGCAACTCCCTGACGATCCTCCGTATAGGGCTCATCGGGACAAAGGGTCAAGTTTCCGTGTTCGGCCGAAACGGTTTCCGACTCGGCAAACAATTTAGTATGCAAAGCCATGCCGACCAACGTAACTGTAGTGATTTCGGTTGTACCCTCCGTACGTACGCGTAAATCGAAACGAGCATATCCCCGGGATAGCTGAATAGTTTGCTCTTTTGATCCGGAGAGCGATGTTTTTCCTGACCAAAATTTGACGGGGACACCCTCTTTCGTTGCCGCCATGGAGGACAGCCACTCCGTTTCGGTGACTCCTGCAGCGCACAAGCCATCCAGATCAACCAAATCTGCCGCATGTGTCAGCACATAAAGTGTCCCCGCATCACGATCGAGCCGGAACCCATACCGATCCACACCGGTCGCTATACGATCATACACCTTCGTCATACGACCGTTTTCGAACAGACAAGCACGGAGATCCGACAGGTCCGGTTCATCACCCTCATATCCGTCCGACACCTCATAATCACTCAGATTGACCGTAACCAACACGTCCGCACCACCAGCATCCGGTGCAGAATCTGGTTTGGAACATGCAGACAACCCTAATAGCGACACACAGAAAGTAACTGCAATAGCCTTGGTTATTCCGTATCTATTCATCCAATGACGTTTTTTCATTTTACTGTTTTTTAGTCGTACATGTATTCTACCGGAGTTTTCACACACCGTATGACACGCGTTTTCGTCGAATTCTGATTCATGTATTTCAACCAATTCTGGCCAGGACGATCTGCCTGTGCATAACCTTCCATGACCCAGCTATTGGCACTATTCCCATAGGTAGCCAGCAACAACATCATCCTCGAAATATTGCCTGCCGTGGGATTCCACTGGTGTCCGAGCCCGTATAACACCCAACTGTCCGCTCCGGTATTGAATTCATAAAACGAAACTGTTCCGTATTCATGGCCAAGGAACCGGGCCTCACGTTCTGCAATACGAACCGTAATTTCCTGCCCTGCGGCATTACGGTAAGTTTTGACACCAACCCCACCTATATTATAATTGTTATTCGCACTGAAAAAGGCATAGTCATCGTAATCGGGAATACGATATCCATCCGGTGCCATAACCGTCGGTTCCAGCGTCCCGAAATTCTGCCCCGAGGCCTGCATACCCTCGTAATAGAAAGCCGTACCGTCATGTCGCAAAGGAAGGCCTTGAGGATTGCCACCCTGATACTGGTCTCCCATCAAGAGCAACAATTCCGTATCGCTGCAAGTTTGAAGATACTCTGCCAGACCGTTCGCCGTAACCGGATCAGCTTGAATCGTGATCTGATCTTCGAACGACTTGACATTGCCACGCAGGTTGTATTTGCACCACCACGTGTCCCCAATCTCGACCACCGGAAGTCCCCAGTTACGCCGACGTATCGAATAGCTTTCGGTATCGGAACCGTCTGCATCGGCAATGACAATCCGCCCTTCCTGTATTCGGCCATCGGCCTTCGGATCATTCGGTTTCCAGCCGCCCAACAGCCGGAACCCATCCTCTTCAGCCACCAGTTTCATCCACGGATCCTCATCCGCATCGAACTCCACCCGGACCACTTTACTTTCCGGGATTGTGATTCTCCCCAATTCACCGTCGATATATTTTCCAAAATCACATTCCCCGTGTTCATCCAACCGGAGCAACCCTTCGATCCGGATAGGATTCGGTTCAAAAACGATCACGACCCGACCCGAATACACCGCTCCATGATAAATGTTCAAATAAACATAGGCTCTCTCTTCCCCGGGCATGCGCCGGGCACTCTCCACCGCAACGGCAGCAACCGGCTGCAACGTTTTTGCGACAGGTTCGACTGCCACAGCCACATCGCGCACGGCACCTTCGATCTCGACCTTGGCATCCGGCTCGGCACGCAATACCAGGCGAAAGTCACCGCCCCGATAAGCGACATACACCGAATCCTGCGACGGGCTCACTCGAACCCCTCCGGGCAGAACCGACGCGTCGACATCCACAAGTCCTTTGTAGGCGGGTAATGCTTCGGTCGAGTCTCCCGCCTCCCAATCATCTGCATGCACAGTGGCGGAGAGTTGAGCTCCTGCCCCATGGATACGCAGTGTATACACCTTGTTCCGGAGAATCGATGAAGGCATGGACGCCACCAGCCGATGCTGCCCCCCTCCGAAGCGGACAATAATTTCCGCCATCAACGACTCATTACGTTGTTCGCAGAGATAGGTCAGCGGTTCACTGGCATTTTCCAACAGGGTCGACGTATATTCTTTCCGAAAATCGGTCAATTGAGCCTCCGCTGGTTGTTCGGGTACGGAACGCTCATTCACATACCCTCGGTCGGCCACACCTCGGATCACAACACTTTCGACCTGTACCCCGCGATCCTGAGACACAATATCGAGACGTGCCACACTACGCCGCAACAAAACCGTCGTTACAGCTCCTGCTGTTTCATCGAGTTCCAGCTTTCCGGTCATCGTCAATCCGTTGCGTGTCATCGCATCGGTTGTAGCGTGGATATGCAAAAAATCGTCGAGCGAAGTAATTCCAGGCTCCAGTGTCCCGAACATCTGGGCATCTCCGTTTGCCACAAAATAGAGCGTACCGGACAACTCCTGAGCATGAAACTGATAACTTCCGTCCGCGCTGACAGATTCACCCGGAATCGCCTCCTGAAATACACCGTTCAGAAAGCGATAACCTGTCACTTGTCCAATCGACGTCTCGGAAACTGTATTTGCAAACGAGTCCTTTGTATCCGAAGCAGACAAAGCAGTCAAACCGTCAGCTTTCAATCGGACCATCAACACACCGTCAGTCCCGGGAAACGGACCGCCAAACTCGGTATGCTTGTCGCATCCCAGGGTGAGCAACGCGCCCGCAAATAACCATATGATTCGGCTTATAATCTCTTTTTTCATTCTATCTCGCGGTTTAATACTTGTTAGGGTTTTGTGCACTGTTCAAATAGGAAGGGGAATCGATCGGCATTTGTCCGATGTGCTCGACATAAAACTTGTTCATCAGTTCCTGAGCCCATGGTCCATAGGTAAACGAACTGCTGTGATTGTAGCCCATGACATGTCCCAGTTCATGGAACATGATCTCGCACGAATAGGTATTGAAATAGTGTTGAAACCAAGCCTGTTGATATGCTCCGAATACATTGCCTCCACCCAATCCGATCACTCCGTTGCCCGGATAGACCAACCCGACCTGAAGCGTACGGGGTTGCCGCATCTGCCGGAGAACGGTCTCCACCGTAACCTTATCGTTGACACCACCGTTACCGTACAAACGGTCCACATTGGCATGCAGAATCTCCTCATGTTCAGGCATATCAATCATATAGGTGAAATTCAAGAACAAAGCCACAGCCTCCCGACAATGCACAGGACGGATACCCATCCAGTTCCCCACAGGGCCGCCATCCGGCAGTTCAGGATTTCCTCCGTACAAAGAAAAACTGATATTCCATCCGTGTTCGATAGCCTCAAGCTTCGCCCAGTAAGGATCTTCCGACCGGATTCTAAACTCTGCTTTAGTCAGTTCGGAAACGGGAACAGGTTCCGTTTCGATAATGCGTCCCGATTCTGTCCGACAAAAGGTTGTACGTTCAGCCATCGGTAGTTCACCATAATAATCCGCAAAACCGGGGATGCGATCGAAATAGGCGAAATCGAAAAATTCATCGCTTACCGATGGAACCCGCGCCTGAATAAGCACTCCGCTTAATTCTCTTGGCGAGTAGAAACGCACATGCAGCTGTCCATGCTCGGTTACGGACACCTGCAATGGAGCAGAAGTATTGAATGACCGTTGCGCCGAATTGGTGTATATGCTATGGGGTTCGTTATCTTGCAGGATATAGTCGAGTCCTGAGTGTTCGTATGTTCGCTCGGTGACAAATGCCGTAGCCGACAAATCATCCGGATGATCGACCCGGGTATGGATCTTACCGATCCGATTCGGCGCGATCTCTTCGAGTGCAAAACCATAAGTCCGACGTACGGTATGGCCCCGATAATTACGTGTCATCAACTCTGTCTCGCCACAAAACGTTTCCCCCTCAACTGTGGGCGGAAAAAGATAAGAGACAACTGTATCCAAAGCGATCGTACAGGGTACTCCGCTGCTGGTTCCGGTAAAAACTCCGTCACCGGTAAATCCCGTGCGGAACCGGGGCGATTGTAACGTAACACTTTGGGACGCTACTGCCGTCTCAACATACAAGTTATTGAAAGAAAAAGTGAAATCGGCACGTCCGACGATCCGTTTCTGAACGACAGCCTCACTCACATTCACGACATATTCATCACCGGTCGCAGTAGACTGTCTGACAACCGAGAACGGCGTTTGAGAATAAAAATATTCGGCATTGAGTGGTTTATGCAGTTCCTGAGGAAATTGCAACCATTCATCATCTATATGCTCGATGGGACGAATTGTAACACCGTCGACCAATTCATCGCCCTTGACGCCCAGGATCAACAAACGATATTGTCCCTCACGCAACCCTTCCAAGCGTATTTCCGAACGAGTCGGATCATAAAGGCCTTTGATTCCGCCAACTGCCGAACCCTTTTGATCAACCACACAAAATTCCACGCGATCATAAGCTGCCGTCAGCTCCATATCCGAACGTTTCTCCGGTTCTTCAAAATCAGAATAGCGTAATGGAAACACTATCCCACTGGAAACAGGCGCCACGGGATCATCCATCCACTCATCCGAACGGCACGAAGACAACAACAAAATAAAACTCAATAATACGAATACTATTTTATGCATAAGCTCTGATATTGTGTATATTTGTATTAGGTTTTACACTTCGGAAAAGCGAGACAATCTCCATGCCCCGTTTTTACCGGGTGCAAAAATAAAATGGCAAAACGAGACCTGGCGTAACATTTGTTACGCAGACATATTACCCTACTCTTAATCGGATCGTTATGCAATGCGAAATTGACACTTTGCCTCTTTTTCGAGGTTGTAACAGCACCTTAGTACACAACATACTATCGAAATACGCCAGCCGATTCACTTCTTACCATAAAGGGGATTTCATCGCCATGCAGAATAGCGTATGCCGTTCATTATATATTCTTTGTGAAGGGAGTGTGTATGCACAAATGACCAGTGAAGAAGGACGAGAATTTACGCTCGACACCCTATCGGCACCTGATGTTTTGGCATCTTCTTTCCTTTTCGGAACAGAAAATATTTTGCCAGTAACCATAGTTGCCAATTCCGATTGTGAGATATGGATCGTCAGTCGGGAATGCGTACTCTCACTGATTGAACAAGACAAGACTGTTTTACGTAACTTTTTAACGATTTTGTCCGATCATAGCCTTTTCCTGAGTCGTAAGCTGGAACAGTTTGCCTTACAGACGTTATCATCGAGACTGATTGGGTATTTAGAGCATAATAAAACGATACAGAACTTGCAAGAAACCGCCTTCATTTTAGGGGTAACACGTCCTTCTCTATCGAGGGCAATAGCCCAATTGATACGCCAAGGCACCATCACGAAAGCAGACAAAGGTTATATACTCGCGTAATTGATTACAATCCCCTCAACTTTCGCCTACACGTATCGTATAACTTCTGATTTGCCTACACGCTGAACAGATTCATAATCCCGTTTTTTCGCTTTCAATTATCATAATAAACCCCACAAAAAACGCACACATCCTATAACAAGGACATGTGCGTTAACATTTTTCTGCGATCGTGCAATCCGACCGTCAACCGCGTCGTTACTTATTCTGCAGGTTGTTCATTTTCTGCCGGAGCAGTGGCCGAAGCGTCTGCATTGTCGTCCGACGGGATAAACGGATTCACCAAGTTCTGATTGCTTTCAGCCGATTGCTCGATTGCTTTCTCGATACCGTCCCGGCTTGCCGATACTTTCGACGAAGGCATCGTCATGGTAGCGACCAAACTCAATGCCACGATAGCGATAGCCAATCCCCAAGTGAATTTTTCAAGGAAGTGTGTGGTTTCACGCACACCCATCACCTGATTCGATGCCCCGAAATTGGCGGCCATACCGCTCTTGGGGTTCTGCGCCAACACGGCAAGAATCAACAACACACTGGCGATCAGAATCAATACGATGCAAAAAATATACATTTTAGAAATTATTATTTATGGGTTTATACTCACTCCTTATCGTCGATTTCCGCGATAATTTCGGCAAAATAAACACTTTTTTCCGGATAAAGCAAGCCCAGCGCCCGATATATTTCTTTCGCTTTTTCAATTAATCCCTGTTGTCTGTAAATTTCTGCCAATTCCTCGGTCAGGAACTCATCGTCTTCATCCAGGTGGGCAGAGCGCTCTGCCCACTCACATTCTGGCGTACCTTCTTTAGGCACGATCCGATGTTCTCCTTTCTGCAAAAAAGCATCGATTACCTCCAATGTTCCCGGCACATCATCTACCTGATCAATAGTTCGTTCCGCCTCATCAGATGAGATAGAACGCAAATCATCACTATTTTGCAGAGCATCATGTTGAGGAACATCAATAATCGCCACATGTGATTGTTCACAATCGATCGGCATCAGCATGAACTGTGGCACCGGACGTGCAATCAATGCCAAGCGTGTCTGACTGTTTTTCATTTCAGCCATCAATTGAGTCAAGGCAAACCATGGATAATGTTCCACAGCCGCTTGAATCTTCTCATCGGCCCATTTTTCAGACACACCGTATTTTGCCACCTGGACCATCATCTACCAATTTGAAACGGCTGCATTGAAAATATCCTCAACCAACTGCTCCACAATCTCGGGAATCAGCGTCGGCTCGACATCTTGCAACATGCTCGAGCTATTATAATCCTGAAAAGCGGTGAACGATTTTTTATAATTATACTGAGGTTGCACACTATTCGTAAATCGCACCTGCACCGTTATTGTCAATCGGTTCATCACAGCAACCTCATCTCCTGAAATCTGAGCCGGGGTCGATGTATAACCGATGATTTCTCCTTCGAAATTAAGATCTCCTCCTTCACGCACCTCAGTCAATCGGGTTTGTTGAGCAAACCGATCCTTCAACGCATCCGTCAAGGTAGAACTCAAGATCGGTGCTACCAATGGTGCATTATTAGGGAAATAAGCAATGCTTACCGTCTGAACTGCAGGATCGATCGAAGCACCCGAAAAAGTATAGATCTTGCAACCGCTCATAATCAATATGCACGACAACAACAAACCCGCCGTTCCCGGCGAAAACCGTTTCATCAATTTTCTCATTACAATTCTGGTTCTATTTTCACACGAAAGACCGATCGCATACACACATTAGCATACCGTTGGGATAATCAAAACTCATCAATGCCCAACTCTTTGATCTTGCGATACAAGGTTCTTTCCGACATAAACAGGTCGCGCGCAGCCTCACGGCGTTTTCCTCCATGCCGTTTCAATGCTTTAATAATTGCTTCACGCTGCATTTTCTCTTTGGTCATTCCCTCTCGGGGAGCCTCATCCGTAACCTCTTCCGTATCGGTATACTCCTCGTCAGCAAGCGGAGTTGTCACCTTTTGCAGTCCCGAAGGGTATCCGGCATTAAGCAATCCGGCAATATCAGGTTTCGTTTCAACCTGATGTCCTGCCATCAACTCACCTACCATCCGTTTCAAATCAATCACATCGCTACGCAGATCGAACAACACCTTATAAAGTAATTCTCTCTCTTCACTGGATTCATTCGTTCGAGGACGCTCCACCACTGCCGGCACATTCGAGATGCCATAATTCGGAAGATATCGGGACATCACAGCACCTGTAATTTCACGCGATTCTTCGATGGCCGAAATTTGATCAGCCACATTTTTCAACTGGCGGATATTCCCGGGCCATGCATACTCTTCGAGCATTCGCCGAGCCTCTTCAGTAACAGTGACGGCAGGCATCCGATATTGTTGAGCAATATCCGCGGCAAATTTACGAAACAACAAATAAATATCTCCTCGCCGTTCCCTCAGCGGAGGTACCGTAATCGGCACCGTATTGAGACGGTAATAAAGGTCTTCCCTGAAACGGCCTTCTGAGATCGCTTTGTGCAGGTCGATATTCGTTGCGGCTACGACCCGGACATCGGTTTTCTGAGCCTTGGAGGATCCTACCCGGATAAATTCGCCGGTCTGCAATACCCGAAGCAGTCTTACCTGGGTCGAATGAGGCAATTCAGCAACCTCATCCAAAAATATTGTTCCCCCGTCAGCCTCTTCAAAATATCCCTTTCGGCTCTCCGTAGCGCCAGTAAATGCGCCTTTTTCGTGGCCAAACAATTCCGAGTCGATTGTTCCTTCAGGAATAGCCCCACAATTGACCGCTATATACTTATTATGTTTACGGGCACTGTACGCATGAATTACTTGAGGAAAAAACTCTTTACCCACACCGCTCTCACCACAAACCAATACCGACAGATCGGTCGCAGCTACCCGTACAGCTACTTCAAGCGCACGATTGAGCTGTTCATTATTTCCGATGATTCCGAAACGTTGTTTTACAGCTTGCAAATCCACCATAGATTCTCCTCCTTATCTTATATCCTAAACACAAGGGCTGCTGAGTATTCATACAGCCCAATAGTGAGACAGCGTTCCGATCGAAAACGATCAGCAACGCCCAATGTTTCCCCCCATATTCTGACCGAACCAAACCTTATGGTTCCACAGTAACGTCTTCTCCGGGCAGATCGTCAACGACCTCAACTTGTGCCGGCATCACAGAATCTTTCAGCTCTTCTACCGGATCCTGTCCGAACAATAATCCGTACAACATGGCCAAAATTGCAATCACGGCAGCTACAATCGCAATAATCATAATCAGATCGGCCTTCTTTTTATTCTGATACTGAACAGGATTTGCGGCAGCAGGACGTTGATACCGTTGTTTCGGGATCGGGGGGGCCACATAACGCTCTTTTTCGTCGTTCTGTGAATTTCTAACCTCTCGCACCGTTTGTCCTGAATACAACGAGCGGGCCGAGCGTTGTCCCATTTGTGCCGATGTAGCGTTGCGCTGTACAGCTTCACGGTTATCACGTTTTGTCTCAGCCACTCGATCCTTAATCACTGAACGACCCCTATTTTCACTAGATTCACGATCGCCAACCGTTTTACGCACAGGAGGCACAAAGGTTTGTGATTGCTGTTGTCCATATGGCATCGAATTAGCACCTGCGGCAGCCTCATCTCGGCGGGCATACAGATCATTTAACGATTTACGATGTGTCGCTTCCCGATCAGCTATCGTCTCTCGCACAGGACTGGCCGATCCACGCCCGGCAATTGATTGCCCGTGCATGCTGTGATTTTCTACCCCAACATTCGGGACATCGTTTTTCATGGGACGTTCAACAGAAGCATTTTCTTTTTCCCTCTCGCCTCCAGACATAGGGACCGGCCGTTCTTGGTCACGCCCCAACGTATTTTCTACTGGAGTCGATACCGATTTCTGCACCTCTTGCTCAACTTGTGGAATATCGGCCACTTTGGACTCAGCCATTGCAGGTTGATGCTCCGATGTGGTCGACTGCACATTGTCTGCATACACGGACGGCTTCGACACACTACGAGTTTCAGTTCCCTCCGTTTGCACACCAATATTCTTCTCCGCCGATTTACTTACAGGTTGTTGCATTACAGGATGCACTGGCACGGGTTGCGCGAACATATCCCCCATACCATCCGGCCCCGGCTGTATAGCACCGCCTCCGGCAACCGTACCGGTTCCCGCACCAGCAGACATTCCAGGAGCATAATCGAATACCATCAAATCATTAGCATCCATATGCATCACACCCACACCGTCGATCAGGAACTCGCCTTTCGATGCGATCTGTTGCCGGATGTGTTCCACATACTCACCGATCACAGCTTCTGCCTCATCACGACCCAAGCCGTAATTTGCTTCGAGTTGGGCTGACAACACCCCATCATCTTTCTTCAAAAACGGCACAAATACGATACGACCGTCTCCATCCTTACGAATAAAAGCACCGAGTTCCGGAATAACCAGTCGCTTGTTGGATACCAAATAGTTGGCTATAATCTGATTTATCATATGATTTACATTTATATAGTATCGGTCAAAAATACATTATTTTTTTGACAAACCGGCCTTTGAGCGTCCAAAAATATCCTCATCATCAAATAAACGGCCTATAATTAACAAAATTATAATCTACGAATATTCATTTTTTACGCATGAAAATTGTTTTTTAATAAAAGTATTATCTAATTTGCATCGTCGATTACATTGCAATGTAATCGAGTTACTTTCTCATTTTTTTACCCATGTAACTCACCCGGATTGCTTAATATTACTAAAACCATGAGAAACAAGTACAGTGACTTGATCGACCAAACATTCGATTTTCCTCAAGATGAATTCTCAGTAACAGACAATGAGCTTTACTTCCACGAGGTTCCACTGATGGATATCATCAAACAATATGGCACTCCGCTCAAGATCACCTATCTGCCTAAAATATCATCACAAATCAACCGGGCCAAACGATTGTTTAACGTCGCAATGGCCAAGGTAGACTACAAGGGTACCTATAATTATTGTTACTGTACCAAGAGTTCACATTTTTCGTTTGTTCTCGAAGAAGCGCTGAAAAACGATATCCACCTTGAAACCTCATCGGCATACGACATCCACATTATCGATGCATTATACGATGGAGGATTGATCGACAAAGGATGTTACATCATATGCAATGGTTTCAAGCGACCACAATATGTCGAGAACATCGCATCCCTGATCAACAACGGGTTTTCGAACACCATTCCGATTCTCGACAACAAGCAGGAACTCGATCTGTTCGACGGGGTGATCACCAAGCCGTGCAAAATCGGCATCCGTATTGCATCCGAGGAGGAACCTAAATTCGACTTCTACACCTCGCGTCTGGGTATCCGCTACAACGACATCGTATCGTATTACAAAGAAAAGATCAAGGGCAACAAAAAGTTCAAACTCAAAATGTTGCACTTTTTCATCAACACGGGTATCAAAGATACAGCCTACTATTGGAACGAACTGAACAAATGCCTCCAGGTATACGGCGAACTACGCAAAATATGCCCTGATCTCGACTCGCTCAATATCGGAGGCGGTTTTCCGATCAAAAACTCACTCGCTTTCGATTACGATTATGAGTACATGGCCGAAGAGATCGTTGCACAAATCAAAAACTTCTGTACGCAAGCCGAGATCCCGGAACCGCATATTTTCACCGAATTCGGGTCGTTTACCGTGGGCGAAAGCGGAGCATCTCTCTTTTCGATCATCAACCAGAAGCAGCAAAACGATCGCGAGAACTGGTATATGATCGATAGCTCCTTCATGACTACACTGCCGGACACATGGGGTATCAATCAGCGCTACATTCTGTTGGCGATTAACAACTGGGACAAAGAATACCAGCGAGTGTTTCTGGGAGGGCTCACCTGCGACAGCGAAGATTATTATAGCGGTGAATCCCACACGAACGCAATTTTCCTCCCGAAACTCGTACCGGGCGAGCCGCAATACATCGGCTTCTTCCATACGGGGGCCTATCAGGAATCATTGGGTGGTTTCGGAGGCATACAGCACTGTCTGACCCCTGCCCCGAAACATATTATCATCGACCGGGACAAAGGAGACAACGAATATTACACGCGTTTGTTCGCCAAAGAACAGAGTTACCGTTCGATGATGCGTATTTTAGGATATTGATTTACGAACTGACTCAAAGGAAACAAAATGAAAAAAGCCGGCATTATCCGTTGTCAACAGACTGAAGATCTGTGTCCCGGGACAACCTGTATAAAAGTGGCCACCCAAGGCAAACTCGCTTTTACCGAATCAGGACCTGTCGAACTCGTCGGGATAGTTTCATGTGGCGGCTGTCCTGGCAAGCGCGCAGTGCATCGGACCCGAATATTGGTTGAACGGGGTGCTGAAATCATCGCTCTTGCTTCATGCATCGGGAAAGGTACCCCGATCGGCATGCCGTGTCCCCATTTCGAGATGATGAAAAAAGCGATTACAGCCAAACTCGGCGAGGATATCGAATTCAAAGATTACACCCACTAACGTTCTACCCCCGAAGTCGAAAATCCCCCCATTCATCACCGACCCATTCTCACTGCTTTCGCCACGCTTTATCAATAAAACGTACAGAATTTGGGAGGGGTGGCGGCTTTTTACACAAACAAATCACCGCTACCCGTTATAATCGCTGTACGTCCATAGGATTATTTTTTCCTTCGTAACTTTAGTTCCACACCCCTTCTGCCAGCGATGTCCTGAAATTTACTCACGACATATGCACATTGCTCTTTTCGTGAGCGGGTATGCAATTCATCATCTGTCTTAATCTGACCAATCACCTCATGGATTTCAGCAAGTTCCAGTAAATTAATCACCAGACAGAAAAAATTTTTTCGACGCCCGTCATCATACTCTGCAAGCAGTCGATTCAGTATCTGCACCTTCTCGATCTGCTCGCGGGTATAACACTCGACACCCACCATTCTTGCCTTCTCCATGTCCCGCTTTTGCCGTCTGTGGGTAATGAATGAATCAAAATCATCGATGTGCTGATACTTATCGCAGGGATACAATGCACACTCGAAACAATACTGTACATTTCCTCGCACCATACTGCATTTGGCAATACGGCATGACTGATTTCCATTTCCACATCCTCCGCAATGTTTACCCAGTCGCATAGGGCACAACCCGCAATTCAGCCCGCATAAAGAGAAAAACGGATTATCTCGTTCGAATCTACTTCTCATATCGATACAGATACAACTCTTCCGTTTCTATGCTGTCAACAGGCCAATAATAGCGAACACGGCATAAGCGACACTGGCCAAGCCGTTCATCAATCCGAACGAAGCTCCGATCCGATCCATTCGTTTCGGGGTAAAGCGTATATGTTGCCACACAAGCAATACGACAAACAATCCAGATCCTATCTGATACCACGCTCCACCTGGCATATAGCGTCCCAGCAGCCATACGGCATAAACCGTCACGACATGCAGCAACACACTGATCCATACCGCTCCCCGAGCACCAAATCGGGCCGGAACCGAATGCAGACCTTCGGCCCGATCGATTTTCTCGTCCTGCATGGCATACAACACATCGAATCCACCGCACCAACTAATCACCAATCCTGCCAAAATAATCGGAGCCACCGCCAACCGTCCCGTCACTGCGATGTATGCACCTACCGGCGCGATTCCCAATGCCGTACCGAGCACCAAATGACACCAAGCAGTAAATCGTTTGGTGTAACTGTAGCCAAGCAACACGATCAGCGCCACCGGAGCAAGCCACATCGTCAATTGATTGATCGAGGCAGCGACCACGACAAACAACGCTGCATTGATCACGACAAACCATAAAGCCCGGCGGGCCGAAATAGCCCCTGACGGAATCTCTCGCCCGGCAGTACGGGGATTCCGGGCATCAATCCGGCGATCTGCCCAACGATTGAAACCCATCGCCGCATTGCGCGCCAACACCATACACAGCAATATCTGTACGAGCAACAATATCCGAAACGGCTCGCCGGTCGACACGAGCGCATATACATAACCCACCAATGCGAAAGGCATGGCAAAAATCGTATGGGAAAACTTCACAAGCGAAGCATAGCGCGCAATTGTATTCATAACGTCATCGTTTTTATAATCGGCAAAATTAACTAACTTTGCGGGGATAAAAAACGGTCCGACCGATTTCCTGCCGGAGGCTCCGCCGACGCCATGACAGGCGATCTACCCACGGCACAGACATCGTCCGTTACGGATCGTACTCCGACTGTGTCCGTCATGAAAAACATCAGAAATTTCTGCATCATCGCACATATCGACCACGGCAAAAGCACGTTGGCCGACCGTCTTTTGGAACGCACCAAAACGCTGACCGAACGTGAGCTTCAAGCACAGGTCCTCGACAACATGGACCTTGAACGCGAAAAGGGCATCACGATCAAGAGTCACGCTATCCAGATGGAGTATATGCGAGGGGGAGAGAAATATATTCTCAACCTGATCGACACTCCGGGACATGTCGATTTCTCGTATGAAGTCTCACGCGCCATCGCCTCCTGTGAAGGAGCCCTTTTGGTCGTCGATGCGACGCAGGGAATACAGGCCCAGACCATATCGAACCTATACCTCGCCCTCGGACACGATCTGGAGATTATCCCCGTACTCAACAAGATTGACATGGCCGCCGCCATGGTCGATGAAGTGAAGGATCAGATCGTAGATCTGCTCGGATGCAAACGGGAAGAAATTCTTGCCGCTTCAGGCAAAACAGGTGAAGGTATCGATGAGGTACTCGAAGCTATCGTAGACCGAATTCCTGCCCCAAAAGGTGATGAGAACGCCCCACTCCAAGCGTTGATTTTCGATTCTGTATTCAACTCATTTCGGGGTATTATCGCCTACTTCCGGGTTTTCAACGGCACCATACGCAAAGGCGATAAGGTCAAATTTTTCAATACCGGGAGTGAATACACGGCAGATGAAATCGGTGTACTGAAACTCACGATGAGTCCCCGCGACGAAATTCGGGCCGGCGATGTAGGCTATATCATTTCAGGTATCAAAACGTCTCTCGATGTCAAAGTGGGAGATACGATTACCCACATCGACCGTCCATGCAGCGAAGCGATCGCCGGTTTCGAAGAGGTCAAACCGATGGTTTTTGCTGGTATCTATCCGGTCGACAGCGACGAATACGAAGATCTGAGAGCCTCGCTCGAAAAACTTCAACTCAATGACGCCTCGCTTTCGTTCGAACCCGAAAGCTCATTGGCCCTCGGTTTCGGTTTCCGTTGTGGTTTCCTGGGACTCCTCCATATGGAGATCATCCAGGAGCGTCTATACCGCGAATTCGACATGGATGTCATCACGACCGTCCCGAACGTCTCGTTCAAAGTCACCACAACCAAAGGTGCCGTGCTCGACGTACATAACCCTTCGGGTTTACCCGAACCGACCTTAATCGCAAAAATCGAAGAGCCATATATTTTGGCCCAGATTATCACCAAAACGGAATATTTGGGCAACGTCATGAAATTGTGCATCGACAAACGGGGTATTTTGAAAAATC